>CAYWSS010000130.1:0-10614 GCA_964460505.1 uncultured Caldilineaceae bacterium
AAAGACTCCGGCCAGCAAAACCATAGGGTGGATGGAACCCAGCGTATTGACCAGCATATTGGCCAACAGTTCCGCACCGCCGGTAATCTCAAGCGCGATGCTCATAGGCATCATCGCCGCCACCAGCACTACCGTGCTCAAGCTGACCGAACGATAGGCCTCGCCGGTGGTCAGGCAGCCGGCCAGCACCATCACCAGCGCCGTTAAAAGGGTGGCAATCACCGCGGAGGTCCAGCCGGTGACCATCAAGACCACCATCCCGGCCAGAGCCAGAAGCGCAATGTAGGAATGAAACGTCAATTCGGGAATCTGTTGGGACATCTCTTCCGGGCTGCCCACCACCACAAAATTTCCGCGCTCCCGCCCCAGGCGGCCAATGGCGCTCCACGTGCCGCGCACCAGCAGAGAATCGCCAAAAGCCAATTTTACGTTGGGCTGGTGCAACGTTTTGTCCTTTCGCCGGATGCCCAACACCTGCACGTTGAACTTTTGGGCAAATTGACTGCTTTCCAGCGTTTGCCCAACATAGGTAGACCGGGGCGTGACCAGAACTTCGGACATCCCTACTTCTGAAGAAAGCAGGGTTTGGGCCAGTTCCTGCTCGTTGCCGTCTACCGGCTGCATTCCTAACTTGAACCGGCCCATCAAACGCTGGATGGCAGCTTCAGCACCTTTGACCAGCAAAATGTCGTCCACCCGAATTTCGGAGTCGGGGCCGGGAAGGGGCGGCTCTTCGGTGTAGAACGGCAGCTCGGTCAACTGCTCTTTAATTATTTCACGTGGGCGACGACTGTCTGTTCCCGGCGCACGATTTCTATTGATTTCAAGAACCGACACGTCGAAATCCCGGCCCAAACGGGCTTCCTTCAGCGTTTTGCCGGCCAGACCGGAACCGCTGCGAACGCGCAGCCGGTACAAATCACCTTGCAGGGCGTAGGCTTCGGACAGTTCCCCCATCGAGGCGGCTAAATCAGGCGGGCGCTCGCCGGGTGTTCTGGTGGGGAGCAGTCGCCATCCGGCAAAAACCATGTACAGAATCCCACAAACAAGCAAGGGGAAGTAGGGGGCCCCTTTACTTCCTACTCCTTATTCCTTACTCCTGGTAAGTCTCGCTGTCCGCTTCCGCCTCAAATTCTGCGGCGGCCTGCGATACAATTTCATCGGGCAGGGCTTGCCGGAACAGCTTGCCACCTAAATCTTCCAACGCTTCGGTGACACTGCTCCGCCACTGGTGCTCAACCAGAGCAATAATGGCCGAGGTTCCCGGCTGCAGGCTATCCTGCATTTCTTCCAGATATTCGTTTGAAAAGCCCATGTCGATTTTATCGGCAGCAACGCGACCGGTAGCGGCTCCGGCAGCAGCGCCAACTACGGCCCCAACCGGGCCGGCCAACAGGCCAATCAGACCGCCGGTTACTGCGCCAAAGATGGTACCCTGCTTTTTATCAACATCTTCGGCCTCTTTTAACGAGACCTGGCCGTCCTTATCTTTTACCAGCACGGCAGAATTACGAATAGCGGCAATGCTGCCCCGGCGTTTGATTTTCTTGAGAAACTTCAACGACTCGGCGGCTTTTTCCGGGCCATCAAACACCACCACCACCAGTTCAATTTCAGAGTCGCTATACCCGAAACTTCGCCGTACGGGAATGGTGGGCAAGTTGTTGACGGTTTGTTTGTCTACGTTTAAATACACCACATCGTCAAACACCCGGTCAACGGCAGAGAGGGGCAGGGACAACTCTTTTTTGCCCCACAAATGGCCCTCGCGCAGCAGCAGGTGCGTGATGTGCCCGGATGACGGGTCTAACATAAATTCATCGACCCGGCCCACCCAACCGTCGGTGGCTTCCACCCCCAACCCGCGATGAATAGCTAACTGATCCGGTGGAATTTGATGTTCGTCAATCTGAATAATGTCGGTTTCCATCGGTACGGAGTAGGGCAGCACCAAATCTGCATCGGGGTGTTCGGGATGCTCGGCTTTTAGGTACCGAGTTTCAATGAATGGCGCAAAATCTTCCATTTTATCTTTGGCGCAATTCAGGTAAATCCTGTCGGCGATCGTGTCAGAAACCAGGTCCACCGGCACCAGACGTTCGGTTTGGTCGCCTTTTTTGGCCTGCACTACAAAGAAAGTTACGGTTTGAGTCACCGGATTGACGATAACGTGGGTAGATTGCCCCCAGGAACCGTCGGTACATTCAACATCGGCATTAAGCGGGATATTTTTCATGATTGCCTCCTTGGAATTCAGGGCGGTTATTGTACGCTACTTTATCGTTTTGCAACAGTTAACCTAATGCATTTCCTCGTCTACAACTTTGGCTACATTTTCATTTTCCAGGGCCTTGGCCACGGCTTGCTCCGCCGATTTACTGAGGGTGCTTTCGTAAATCTCAGCACCAAAAGTGTGCAGATAGGGGATGACATGCTCGTAATTTTCTTCCCGAACCAAAACAAAAATGGCAGAGGAGAGAGGCTGCATGGCTTCGCCGACTTGCTTGATAAAATTGTTATCAATTCCTCTATCGACAGCTTTTCCAAAAATTGTGCCGGCCACTAACCCCAGCAGCGCTCCACCGATAGGACCGCCCAACACCAGCCCTACCAGCAGCCCCCAAAACGTGCCCCGTTTGGCACCTTTGGCCGGAGTCAATTCCATAATCTGTTTGATCTTGACCGTGCCGGTTTTGTATTTGTAAACAATGGCCGCATCTTTTAATTTTATGTTAGCCTCCTTCGCTTCCTTCTTAATCAATTTCCAGACTGCCAACGCCTGACTGTCTTTATAGTCAGAGGCCATTTCGGCAGTTTTGAAATTTTCGTCCAGCCAAAAATCCGCGTCTTCTTCGGGAAATGCCAATACCACTATTCTGCTATCGCCTTTGTCACTCATGGGTAATTTCCTTTCAATAATTAATGTTGAGATAGTTTGGATGACCAAGCAATCACCATCAACCTGAGCCTTTTTGGTGGGCAATGGCCAGGGCCAGTTCTTCCGCTTTTTGCGAGCCAATCATAATGCGCTGACCATTTATCAGCTCCAACTCCACACCCTGATTACCTTTGACATTGTAGGCAATCTTTTTAGATGACCAGCCTTTAATTCCCCAGCCCCCATATTCCCTGATTGGCTGGTAGCTTCGGGCTTGAAACGTTTCAATTTCGTCAAAGGGTATCTGCCGGTTGATAAAGGGCACATATTGTATATGTACACAATCTTCGCGCACTTCTACAATTAATGTCAGGCTATGAAACAGCACCGGCAGGCCAATGCCAATCAGAAGCCACAGAAGCCACATCAACCAGTCGGGGCCGGGGTTAGTGCCAAACGGCTTGCCAAAGATAATCTGTTGGAAAAAGCCGAACCAGACCAACAGCACCGCTGCGTAAATTACTACCATAATCCAGACCTGGCTAAATTTTTGAGTCTCCCGAAACATTATTTGCTGAGATGGGGCTGACGACATGAGCAAATTTTCCTTTTATTCCCGCTCAACCTGCTGAGAAATTCATTACTGTTGCCACCCTCAGTATACACATATTCTACCGGATTTTCCAACCCAAACGAGTTGCCCGACAGAATATAATCGACGTCCGCCGGGGTTTGCTCCAAAGGCCGCTTTACAATAAAATTAGGCAATATAATAATCACTTGTGGGACGGGTCAATAATCTGGCTACTGTCATCTGGCTACTGCCGGCTCAATGTCATTAAGTTAAGGACGCAGCATAGGGCCTCGTGCCCGCCCACAAGGGGCTAAACTACGCTAACTTAATGACATTGACTGCTAACTGACCGCTGAATTTTCGGGGAGAACCTTATGAAAAATATGATGGCCGGCGCATGGTGGACACTGCTTCTGCGCGGCATTTTGGCCATATTATTAGGAATTATCGCCATTAATAATGTCGGCCTCACTGCGCTGGCTATTTTTGTCTGGTTTGTGTTTTACGCCATTGCAGACGGCATTTTCCACGTTTACATGTCAATTGTGTACCGGCATGACACCAAACATTGGTGGGTGGGGCTGTTAAGTGGCCTGTTGAGCATAGCGTTTGGCATTGCTGCATTTATGTGGCCGCAAATTACCGCCTACGTTCTGCTTGTTTTTATTGCGGCCCGGGCCATCATCGATGGGGTTTTGGGCATTGTACAGGCCATTCAACTGCGCAAAGAAGTTAAGGGGGAATGGCTGCTGATTGTGGGCGGAGTAGCCGCGGTTCTGTTTGGCATCTGGATGTTCTTTAACCCAAAGCAGGGCGGGGTGGCGCTCTTGTGGATCATTGCCGTCTACGCTATTGTTACCGGCGTTATTTTGGTCATCCAGGCCTTCCGGATGCGGGGCAGAGGGAATAGCAACCTGCCCGCACCGGCGCACCAGGGAGAATAACAATGGAGAAATCAGGGCAGGGCAAAATATTCTTTTACATATTGCTGGCATTTGTTTTCCTTGCCACCTACTTTCTTATGCAGCCGTACCTGGGTGTGGTTGTTTTTTCCGTCATCACCGTCGTGGTCAGCAAGCCGCTGTTCGATTTGATTTTACGGTGGGTTGGCAATCGTAAAGGTCTGGCTACCACCCTGACTATTGTTACGCTCTTTCTGGCTGTACTCATTCCACTGGCTTTTGTTATCAATATTACCGTAGAACAAGCCTCTGTGCTGGCTACGGATGTTTCGCAGTTTGTTTCCGGCAAAAGCACTAACCTGACCAAAATTATTAAAGAGGTTAATCTGATATTGGCCGACACCCCCTTCATTGATTACAAAATTAATGAGGATGACCTGCTGGATGCGGTGCGAAAAATGGTGGGGCCGGTTACAAATTTTGTAGCTAACAAAGCCATCTCGCTGGGCACTGCCTCGGTAGAATGGATTACCAACGCCATTATTTTTCTCTCCATTGTCGGCACACTTTTCCCCACCTACGATAAATCGTTGCAGCTTGTCAAAGACCTCAGCCCCCTGCCGGATGATCTGGATCAGATTTACATCGATCGTTTTGTGGCTATGACCAAAGCCATGTTCAAGGGTATTTTTGTCATTGCTCTGGTTCAGGGAATTGTGGCCGGCATTTTTATGTCGCTGGCCGGCACGGCCTACGTATTTTTTCTGACGCTGCTGGCCATATTTGTGTCGGTGCTGCCTCTGGGGGTAAATATGCTGACAATTCCGGTTGGCATTGTACACTTTGTGCTGGGTAACACCTGGCAGGGGGTATTAATTGTGGCAAGCAGCCTGTTGATAGTTAGCCAAATAGATAACCTGATCCGGCCCAAACTCGTTTCGGACGAAGCCTACCTGAACCCGGCCCTGGTTTTGCTCAGTGCCTTTGGCGGGATGGCCTGGTTTGGTTTTATGGGTGTAATCTACGGCCCAATCATCGCCATATTTTTTGTAACCACCATAGAAATCTATCTGACCCATTATCGCGTGGACGGGCCGGAAACAACCGAGTCGGGAGAAGACAAAGAGGGGCAGGCAGAAGAAATTGTAGTTGCCGAATAATCATTGCCTTTGGTAGAATTTGGTATATAATTATTACTCCTCTGGTCACTGAAGCACCCTTTTTATACGGGGGCTTCGTTACCCGATAAACCTTTCTGGAAGCTCGGTTTAAGACTGAAAATACCCGATAATTGGAGCAACCTGGCTCTATAACAGCTTCCAGAAAGGTGAATCTACCCAGGTGTCGGGTAGCGAGTGCGGGGGCAAACCACTGAATTCTGTTCTGGTTGATAGAGTATTACCGCAAAACAGTAAAAACAAGTTCAATTAATTATAGTAATTATACAAGGAGCAAAGCATGTCTCACATTTTAGTAATCACCTTTGATGATGCTGATGAAGCCGGGAAAGTGCGTGAAGCCATCAAAAAAATGGAGAAACAGGGCCACATCAGCCTGGACGACTCAGCCGTCATTGTAAAAGATGAAGAAGGCAAAATTCACGTAAAAAATGAGCTGGACCGCGGCGTAAAAGTTGGCGCCGGCGTGGGTAGTCTGTTGGGCCTATTCATTGGTTTCCTGTTTGGCGGACCGATTGGCTCAATGATTGTTGGCGCTGCCGGGGGCGCCGGCGTGGGTGCGCTGACCGACATGGGCATCCAGAAGAGTTTTGTTAAAGATGTGGCCGCCAGCCTGGAACCCAGCAACTCTGCCCTGTTTGTCATTGTGCGTGATGCCAACCCCAACGCTGCCGTTGCAGCCTTAAAACCGTACAAAGGCGAAGTCTACCACACCTCGTTTCCTCCCGAAACTGAGGAAAACATGCGTCGGGTTTTGAAGGAT
The DNA here is from genome assembly GCA_964460505.1 of uncultured Caldilineaceae bacterium. Taxonomy (GTDB): domain Bacteria; phylum Chloroflexota; class Anaerolineae; order 4572-78; family J111; genus J095. Next base: position 6,296 of record CAYWSS010000130.1, read on the forward strand.
CGGCTGTAGCAAATTCCTGATTATCGTAACTACTTACCCCCCTCTAACTCCCCCCTCCTGAGGGGGGAGGACTTAACTTCCCCCCGATTCGGGGGGGGTGAGGGGGGGTAAAAACGGTAAAAGGGCGCTACTATAGCGGTTTCAAGGGGGTATACCTGGTAGTTACGGCCATCACTGGATAAAATTCCTGGCTTATGTCTGGAACAAGTGCAAAAGTGACCGGCACTTACCTCCTAAAGGACTTTCTGACAAAAAAACAAAGTACCGGTCACTTGTACTGAACATGAGCCAAATTCTTTAACCCTACAAATGCCGGACTAATCTCCGGCATTTGTCTTAGATATTTGCCTCACCAGCCAAACTATGTCGAGCCAAACAAAACTCAAAACAGAGAATGGGTCAGTTCGCTTTAGCCGGGTTATGCAACGCCGGTGGGTGGTGGCCATGGGTGTTAGTGTGGCTATTGGGCTGGGCGTATATACCCTGCCGGGGCCGTTGGTTCAGGTGGCCGGCAGGCAGGCGCTGGGGCCGCCGTATCTGCTTATGGCGGTCATTGCCATCCCCATCATTCTCACTTTTGCCGAACGGGCCTCGGTGATTTCCGGAACGGGGGGGCCGTTTAATCTGGCCAGACGCAGCCGGTATCTGTGGCTTACCTATGGTACCGGCTGGCTGTTACTGGGCGGGTACCCGGTTGTGGTGGCGTTACTTGGCTGGGGAACAGCCCTGCATCTTAACCTGATTACCCACTATTTATTTAATTTGTCGCTGGATCTGTCGCAGTTGGCCGTAATCATTATTGGGCTGGCTGCGCTAAACAGTATTCTGGGCACAACAAATACGTGGAAAACCAGAAGCCGGCAAATCACCACTTCTGTGGTTGTACTGTTAATTGTTATTGTTGCTTCCCGTTTTAACCCGTCAGCTACCGGATACGCAACAACCTTGTTCCTGAGAGGCACCAGCGACCTTCTCAGGTTATCTGCTCTGATGATGTCCGGCTTGTGGGGCGTGTATTTTATTTTAAATATCCGGGACGAAATACACCGCCCCACCCGGGCGGTGCCGCAAGCCATGCTAATTACCGTGGCCATTGCCGGTGGCGTTGGAGTTTTAGCCGGAGCGGCCATCTCGTTTCATAAAATCATCCCCAAAACCCTTTATCCACTCCTTGAAATTACCGATGCCTCAACCTGGTGGCTTCCCTGGGAGCCGGTTATTATTGTATATGGTCTGTCTGGTTTAATTATCACCCTCGTTGCCCTTAATCAGGGTTTTATTCACGGGCTGCGCCTGGCAGACGAGATGACCCGCTCCGGCTTTCTGCCCCCCTCATTTCAGGTCATCTCCCCCAAATTTAGAGCGCCGGTAATTTCACTGGTGCCCTTTTCAATATTCGGTATTTTGCTGGTTAGCCTCCTGCCGGTCATCACCCTGACAGGTCTGGCCGCTTTAACCTTTCTGTGGGTTGCCGCCCTGTCGCACATACCCGATGCCCTGAACGCCAAACCAAATCTTCCCGAAAAACGCTTTCCAAAGTTACCGTTCCATCCGCTTTTTCCGTGGCTAACCATAGTTATTGGAATTTTTACCACCATCTATTTAAATTACCCGGAATGGATATTGGGCGGAATTTGGCTGTTTTTTGGCGGCATCCTGTATTTTGTCTACGCCCGGCGGCGAGGACGGGACACGCACCGGCAGGATGTAGTGGTCAGCGAGGGGCCAACCTTTCAACCCCGCCCAAAATCCGAATATGTGGTGATGGTAGGAGTATCCAACCCAAAAGCCGCTAAAACTTTGCTGGATTTGGGCGCCCGCCTAGCCCGGGCCAGGAACGGCACCTTGTTGGCCTTAAGGGTACTGGTATTGGCCGAGCAAATTCCCAGTCACCTGAAACGGAATTTTGCCCGAAAAGAATGGGACGCGTTAACAGCACAGATTGCGCCGGTAAAAAATCAGGGGCCGGCCGTTGAACCGCTGGTGCGTATAGCCCCCACCCCGGCCGGCGGTATTCTGGATACCATCAATGATGAAGGCGTAGATTTACTGGTGTTAGGTTGGGAGAGAGAACATATACTGGGTGAAGGCTCTGATGAGCCAACCGTAGCCCCAATCATCAGACAAGCCGGATGTGATGTAATTGTAATGCGTGGCGAGCTGCCTCACCCGGTAAAAAATATACTGATCCCCACCACAGGAGGGCCTCACGCGCCGCTGGCACTCTTGGTAGGCCGCAATCTGGCAGATGCCGATAACCCCCACATTTGGCTTGAAAACGTGGTGACAGACCCGCTGACTCCCGAACGGGAAACTCAGGCGCAGGCTAATATTCAGGCAACGCTTGATGTTGTGAGAAATGACCACACCGTTAAAACCCGCATTGTAGAAGCCAACACCATAGAGGAAGGAATTCTGGCCGAAGCGAGAAAATCTGATTTACTCTTGATTGGCGCTTCAAATCAAGGGTTCCTCGAAATTTCTATCTTTGGCGGCCTGGCCACCCAAATAGCCACGGCCACCGGCAAACCCGCTATCCTGACCAGAAGCAGTCCAATCGGGCAAAAGTTTTGGGCGGCCCGTCTTCTGGAAAAACTGTCTGATCCGCTACCGACGCTAAGTTTGTCCAGACAGACAGATGTTTATCAATATATGAGGGATGCGGCCCTGCCCTCTATCGATTATTTCGTCCTGATTGCCCTGTCTGCGGTTATCGCCAGTTTAGGGTTGCTGCAAAATAGTGCGGCAGTTATTATTGGGGCCATGCTGGTAGCGCCGCTTATGAGCCCCATTTTGGCCATGGCTATGAGCATGGTACAGGGCAATTTACGTTTGTTGCGGGTGGCGGCAGAATCAACCACAAAAGGGATTGTGCTGGCTATTGTGGTAGGCATTGTTGTTGTCGTTGTTTCGCCTATTCAGACAGCTACAACCGAGATATTGGGCCGGACCCAACCCAATCTGCTCGATTTGATGGTGGCCTTGGCATCGGGCGCGGCAGCCGGTTATGCCATTAGCCGCAAAGAGGTGGCGGCGGCGATGCCGGGCGTGGCAATTGCCGCCGCGCTGGTTCCGCCACTGTGCGTGGTGGGATACGGCATTGGCACATCTCAGTTGGGCATGGCCGGGGGAGCGCTGCTCCTGTTTATTACCAACCTCATTGCCATTATCCTGGCCGCCGCCGTTACATTTTTGGCCCTTGGCTTTCACCCGCCCCGCACCGAACGCCGGGAGTTGATGCGCGGGTTACAGGTGACGGTGGCATCGCTGGTCGTTGTCTCCATTATTCTGGCATTTACCACCTTTGTAACGGTCATGCAAGCCACCCGGCAGGCCAGAGTAGAGGCCGTTTTTCAAAGTGCGGTTGTGGCCCGTTCTGCCATAATCACAGAAATGAGCGTGGTTCGCAGGCAGAACGAATTTGTCATTAACGCGGTCATTGTCGATGTTGAAGAGAATACGTTAACCCCCACCGAACTGACACAGATAGAGCAAGACCTTGAAGAGGCCGTGGGAGGCGCTGTTTCCCTGCAGGCCGTGGTAATTCCAGGCTCAATTTCCAACCTTGATAATGCGGCTGCTATCCGGCGATTGGAAACCCTTTTTCTGGGAAAAATGGTCGAACATGCGGCCACCGTGGTAGATATGTCCATCACAGATAATAGGGATGGATTTGTAATAACTGCCACGGTCATCAACTACGAAGAAGAGATTGCTCAGGCGGAGATGTCCCAAATTCAGGAGGATCTCAGCAGTATCATCGATGCACCGGTCTATATTCGCTCAACAATGGTTTCGGGCACCCGCCTGAATGTTGACCCGGCCACCCCCACCCCGGAACCTTAGAAACAAGAATCAACTATAGCGACGAAAGACTATCGATAACCATACCTGCGTTATTACGCCGGCTCCCCCCCCCCGAACAGGCCGCAATTATGACCTACATTGACTGTATTCGCGGGCATTTTTCTGACCACATTCTGGCCGTGATGCTTTTTGGGTCCAAAGCCCGTGGCGATACCGAATCGGACCTTGACCTGTTAATTTTGGTTGATGTCGAAACGCGGGAATTTCGCTCCAAATTGTGACAGATTGCTTCTGATATTTCATTGGAGCATAATGTGGTGATCTCGCCGCGTGTAGCTGGACAGGCGCGATGGGACAAAATGCGCCGCATGCACCTGCCGCTGTACCGGGCAACCGATGGGATTACCCTGCAACATTTGCGTTACGCTTTGCGACAAAAATTATTCATTACTCATTGGTAACTACTTAGGCACACACCTTTGTAGCCGCTATAGTAGCGTCCTTTTACCGTT
>CAYWSS010000131.1:0-10592 GCA_964460505.1 uncultured Caldilineaceae bacterium
ACAAGGGTGCGCCACTACATATTGGGGTATGCTACGGCAATTCCTAAAGAGCCACGTTTTTTATAGAGCGATCCTGCAAACTACCAGAGAGCCAAAAATTTTTGATTGCTAATTGTTAATTGTCAAGTGGTGGTGTAGGCCAAACGGCGGTTGTAACGGCGGGTGAGTTCGTTGGCGTAGCTCCGGCCCAGCGAGTCGGCGTGTTTGTGTGCCCAATCGGTGAGACGGGTGGTGCCGGTGGGCGGGGTGTCTACGTGGAGCAGGCCGGCCATCAAGCCATCGATTTCTGCGCGGGTGATGAGAACATCGCCCACCAGTTTACCAACAACAGTGCCAATGGCGTAGCCCACCACCGGCGGCACCGAAATGATGGGGCGCGGCTTGCCGATGATGCGCCCAATGCTCTGCACCAGTTCTTTGTAGGTAAAGGTTTCCGGCCCGATGGCGTTGATGACTACGTTTTCCCGTAATTCGCCCTGCTCCACGGCCAATTGAGCCAGGTCGTCCACGTAGATGGGTTGCAGGCGATATCCACCAGTGCCGAACACGCCAAACACAGGAAAGCGGCGCAGCATCCAGGCGATGTTATTGATGAGAATATCCTCTTTGCCAAAGAGCACCGTGGGGCGTAGAATGGCGTGCGACACCCCACAGACCTCCAGCGCTGTTTCCAGGCGGGCTTTGCCGTGGAAATATTCCAGATCGGAGACGGCTTTGGGGTGGTGCAGCCCGGCGAACAACTTTTTGCCCGGCCCATCCGGTGGGGCGGACTTGCCGAAGGGGTTGGTGATACTGACATGCACAATGCGCTCAACGCCCGCTTCTCTGGCGGCGTTGAACAGAATGACGCTGTTGTCCACCGCCATCTGGTGCGTAAAGCTTTTGTGGTTAAAGCGCACCCAGTAGGTGTTGTACAGTACCGATACCCCCCGCAGCGATTCAACCAGCTTTTTGGGCTGGTCAAAGTGAAAAGGCTCGGCCTGCACGGCGCTGCCAAAGGGGTTGGCGCGCCGGGTGGAGTTGGTGAGCGTTTTTACCCGGTGCCCTCTCTCCAGCAATCGCCGGGCGATATATTTGCCGGAATATCCAAACGCACCGGTCACGGCGTGAGTTTGTTGGGTTGAGTTTTGTCCGTTGTCCATAGCCATTTCTTTGCCTTTCCTTTCCCTGGCAAAGTTCATTTTGCCAGAAGCCTGTCTCTGCAAATTACGTCCATTCGCCAACCGTGTTAGTGACGCGTGATGCGCGATACGTAACAAAAAATCTCACGCATCACGGATGCAATCAGCCAGTGAACAGTAATTGCAAAGATGTTTGTCAACCAAAAATCACCTTGTTTTTTTTGATTTGTTGGTAAATATCGAACTTTCAAAATATACTGAAATAAATATATCAAAAAAAGAAGCGTTTGTCAAGAGTTTTATTTTGTCACTGCCCGGACGAAATGTGAAGCGTAAAAGACAATTCGCTGTTGGGAACAACCCTGTGCTATTATTAGTGCTACTGAGGCCCTGTTTTTCACCTTTGTTTAAGAATCTTTCTTTATTCTGATGGCAAAAGCGGGTTTTCTTGAAACACCCGCGCTGTATATTAAGGACCGGCAATTAAATAAGTCCCCCAGTATTGCGTATTACGTAAGAAATCCTGCATTACAGATTACGCAATACGGACAAATGAGGAAGTTAATTAATTCTCAATCCTTAATTCACAACCCTAAACAAACACCCGTAATTTCATCCCGGAGAAAAACAATTACAGAAACAAATTCAGTTACGGCCCGCGATGTGACCAATCCAACCTGGAGCGTGAGCGATGTTTACGGCCAGTACAGCTACAGCAACCCCCACGCCGATCTGTATCTCTACCTGAGCCAGTGGTCCGATATGGAATTGTACCTGAATGTGGGCTACTCCCGGCCGGGGTAGTATCATCTGCATACCAGCACTCATTTGCGGCTCATCAACCGGCTGGCCGAAGGGCTGCTGAATTTACACGCAGAGGGACCGTATCCCGCCGAGAACCGGCTGCTGGATGTGGCCTCCGGGCGCGGGGGGGCGGCCATCCACGCCCGGCAGCGATTTGGGCTGCACATGACCGGGGTCGATATTACGCCCTACAACGCCCGTCGGGCCGACAGCCATGCCCGCGAAAAGGAGTTGTATCCAACCGTGCGTTTCAGCATGGGCAATTCGATGAAATTGCCGCTGGCCAGTGACAGTTTTCCGCTGGCGTGGTCCATCGAATCACCGGCTCATTTTCCCGATAAAGCAGCCTTTTTGCGGGAGGTAACCCGGGTGCTGAAACCGGGCGGCGCTTTCACCTTTGCCGATTTGCTGGTGGTGGATGAAGTGACCACGGCCTCGGCGGAAAACCGGCAGATTTACAACGAGTTTCTGCGGGTGTGGGACGTGCCCTATCTGGAAACATTCGACAGCTACAAACAAACGCTGGCCGGGGTCGGGCTGGAGTTACACCGTTCGGAAATTGTGACCCAATACAATCTGGATATTCTCAACCGGGATTGTATTATTTTTTTGTGGCTGTCCAAACCGCAGTGGTTGTACAACAACTACAAACGTTACCTGCGGTGGCGCACCGGGGCCAATCTGGACAACGTGTACGCGCATGTCCTCGGTTCGCACCGGGCGCTCCGGCTGGGAATGATTGATTACGGGCTGTTCTGGGCCGTTCGGAAGTGATGAAGCGGGAAGCAAGGTGCAGGAGTATTTGTTCAGGTCTATTTATTTTTTGCACCAAATTACATAAATTGTACAAATTTTTATTTCTAATTCGAGAAATTTGCAAAATTCGGTACAGAATTTTTTGGGCAACATGAACAGATGCGAGCAGGAAACAGGAAATAAAAGAACGGAAAAGCGTTTGCTCCCTGAATGCGGGTTAAACATAACTTGATAGCTGCTCTGGAGCATGTATAATATAGAAACAAGCCGGTGCAACACCTCTTTTTATTTCCTCGCTTGCGCCGCGCTTATTCTCTCCAGAAACAAACAAGGAGGTATAATTATGAGTGAAAGTCACGAGACCGATAGCGTGACCGAAGAAAAGTCACAGTCGCGTGAGCAGGTTGTTGTTATTTTTATATTAGCCATCATTGGGGCGCTGGTGGCCGGCTACTACCTGTCGGTTGCGCTGGTGCCGGAGCCCAAGATTGGCATTATTCACCTGGAATCTCAGGTGGGAGGGCCGCTGGTTGAAGCCATGTCCCGCGAGATTGATTACGCGCGCCGGGCCGAGGATATTAAAGGCGTGGTGATGATTATCAATAGCCCCGGCGGCAGCGCCTCGGCGGGGCACGATATTTATTATCAGGTGCGTAAACTGCGCAATGAAAAACCGGTGATTGCCAGCATGGATGGCCTGGCCGCCAGTGCCGCCTACCAAATTGGGGTGGCCGCCAACGAAATTTACGCCAAACCGGCCTCGATTATCGGGAATATTGGCGTAATTATGGGCCAGCCCCAGCCGGAAACCCTGAGCGAACGTTTTATGACAACCGGCCCCTTTAAATCTACCGGCGGCAGCGCCACCTCTTATTTACAAAAGCTGGATTTGCTCCACGCCGATTTTAGAGACAGCGTCATTGCCGAACGCACCAACGCCCGCAATCCCCTCAAGCTGACACGGGATGAAGTGGCCACCGGCGAAATCTGGATTGGTATCGAAGCCAAAGAATACGGTATCATTGATGAGCTTGGCTCAATTCTGGACGCCACCGACCGCGCCGCAGAACTGGCCGGGATAGAGCAGTACAAAGTGGTTCAGGTGCGAGACGAATACCTGGCCTCTTTACAGGAAAATGACCTGCGATCCGCTTTAACTATGTACGAAGAGCTGGAGTCCGCACAGGAGTTTGACCTGGCCACCGAATCGGTTGAGTGGCCGTCCTTCTATCAAATTTATATTCCTCTGGAGTAATCAATGCGTGCATCACACTGGGTATCTCTGACAGCAATTGTAATTCTTGTTGTTTTGGCATTTATTGTTGGCCGCTCTCTCTATTATGGCCCTGAAACCGGCAACTACACCCCGCCTGAGCGTGAATTGGCCGGTGTAAACCTGGATGTGGCAGCGGTTTCAGACCGGATGGAAGCGGTCGATAATCCCACGGTTAGCCAGGGGGAAGTGGTAGTGGATTTTGCGCACAACAACGCCCTGTTTGTCGAAGAGTTGAATGTGCTTTTCTCAAAAATTGTGGCCCGCGGCTTCAGCTATGAAATTGTGGCCCCGCCGCAAAGTGACGACGAAGAGGGCGGCAAACCCCTGGTTGACCGGCTGCAATACGCCGAAGCCCTCATTTTGCCCCTGGCCAGAGAGCCGTACACGGACGAAGAAATCAAGGAAATTGAGCGTTTTGTAGAAAAGGGCGGGCGCGTGTTTATCATTGGCGATCCTACCCGCACCGTTGATGTGGATGCGCTCAACAGTGTTGCCGGCGCGTTTGGCATCATTTACCCCAACGACTATATTTACAGCCTCAACGACGATAGTATGGATAACAACTATCGCAACGTAATTTACAGCGATTTTATCGATAGTCCGGTGACTGCCGGGTTATCTGCTGGAGACAAGGTAATCTTTTACTCCGCCGGCTCGGTTAACGCCCCCGGCTCCGAGATTATTTTTGGCGATGAACACACCTTCTCCTCCGTTGCCGAAAGCGAAAAGGCGATGGCCGCGGCTGCGCTTACCGCCAAGGGACAGGTGCTGGCTCTGGGAGACCTCACCTTTTTCAGCGAGCCTTACAGCGCCGCCGAAAGCAACGGCATTCTCATCAACAACATTGCCGATTTTATTACGGCCAACAATCGCAGTTATGAGCTGAAAGATTTCCCCTACTTTTTTAATGACAACGTTGATGTTGTCTTTGACGACACCCTGGTCTTTAACAGCCAGTTTGAAGATGCCGCCAAACTCAAGGAAATGCTGGAAGAAAACGGCCAAACCGTCACCTTTGCCAATGAGATTGGCAGCGCGAATGATGTCATTTACGTTGGCCGCTTTGCAGATACAGAGATGGTTCAGGAATTTCTGGATACTAAAGGCATCACCATTATCGATCAGGAAAAGCCGGAAGAGGGGTTTGATGAGATTCTGGTTAGCGACGATACCGCCGCTGAGGCCGCTGAAGCCGCTGAGGCAGAGAAAGACAAAGAAACCCCGTCTGTAGCGGATGAGGCAGTAGACACCGATGTTGACCAGGATTTTGTGGAAGGCCGCATTCAAATAGCGGGAGCCGGTGAACTGGAGCGAGGCGGGGCCACCCTCTTTTCTCTGATCCAGAAAAATGGCCGCAACATTCTGGTGATTCTCTCCGATAACCCGGATACCAACGCCGATGCCTTTGAACTTTTGATGGGTAACGAGCTTGTGGGCTGTCTGGTTGACCCCATGACCGCTGTTTGCCAAACTGAGGAACCGGGCCAAAAACTTCCGCCCAGCCTGCGCAAAACCCGCGTTAACAAAATTCTGGTGGTGGCCGATGACGACGGGCGCGTCCGCGAAGATGATCAAACCAGTGTGGCCGAATATGAGGCCGCCCTGGGCGAAACCTACAAAGTCACCACCTGGGAAACGTCCGGTGCCGGCTCACCCTCGCTGGAAGAGTTGCAGGAATATGATGCCATCATCTGGAGTACCGGCAACTACTGGGACGACAGCATTGATGGGGATGACGCCAAAACGCTGGGCAAATACATTGACGCCGGCGGAAACCTGCTCCTGTCCGGCGCATCCATCGCCTTTGATTGGGACCATACCGATTTTCTGAATGACATTGTTCACGCCGATTACCTGACCTTTGCCGAACAGGCAGATGTTGAGGTAATCAACGATGAACACCCCATTGCCAGAGATTTTGCAATGGGCGATGTCATCTCGCTCACCATCCCCTCTACCGAAGAGCCGCTGCAACCAGACGTGGTTAATCACACAATTGATTCAAGGGTAATCTTTCAACGCGGGCCGGATAGCGAAAAGTCCGGGGCGGCGGCCGTTATTGCCTACGAGGATGATCGGGCAAAGGTAGCCTATTATGCCTTTCCACTGTACCTGTTGCCGGCAGAAGCTCAGGCCACTTTGGTCAACAATACCGTTGATTGGTTCACCCGCAAACCACTCGATTTGCCCACCAAAAAAGAGTACAAACCGTTTGAAAGCACCGCTGACGGGGAGGAAGACGAATCTGTTGACGGCACAGAAGATACGACAGGGGAAAACGGCGAAGAATCCCCTGCACAGGATGGCAAAAACGGCGACAATGGGGAGAACGGTGACGGCAACGGCAATGGAGAAGACAAGGATTCAGGCGGCAGCTAGCCTGTAAAACACAGGTTGTTGATTTCCCGACGGTAAAAAAATCCAATAGCAACTCAGGAGGAGAACCTAACTATGAACAGAAAGCCCAATCTACACAAACTTTTGCTGATTTTACTTGTCATTATGCTTTCCGGGGTGCTGGCCGCCTGCGGCGCATCCCCAACTGTGGAGCCGGCTCCGGCGGTGCAGGAAGAGGAGCAACCGCAGGAAGAAGAAGTGGTGGCTGAGGTTGAAGAAAGCGAGCCGGCAGAAGAGGCAGCCCCTGAAGAAACTGCCGCAGAGGAAGAAGAAAAAGTTGATGCCGGCGAGCAGGAAGCAATTACCGAGGTTGTGGAAGAATCACAGGCAGCCCAGGCCACAGAACTGGAAGCCGGTGTTACCGTAGTCAGCGATGAGGATGTATCCACCCCTCGCAGTAAATTTGGCGGCGACTACCGGGACGTGGCTACTTCAGACGGCGTCAGCTTCCATCCCTACCAAACCACCGACACCGCCTCTGGGGGCTACCAGGGCATGGTGTATGTGGGCGGATTGTTGCGACTGGATGAAAACACGCTGGAATACATCCCCAACATGGCCAAAAGCTACACCATTTCCGAAGATGGCCTGACATTTACCTTTAACCTGCGTCAAGACTTAAAATGGAGCGATGGCGAACCGATTACTGCCCACGACTACGAATGGACTTATAATCAGGTCACCATTCCGGAAAACGAATTTCCCTATCTCAGCCAGTTGGAATTCATCTCATCCTACAAAGCGCCGGATGATTACACTCTGGAAATAAAAATTGAAGAAATTTACGCCCCGGCTCTGGGGCAAATGTCCGGCTTGATTACCCCGCTGCCCAAACACGTCTGGGAAGGCCTGGATTGGAGTGATCCTGAAACCAATCCCGAAATCAACAGCCCCAGTGTGGTTTCCGGCCCTTACACCTTAAAAGAGTGGAAACGCGACCAGTACATTATTTTTGAAGCCAATGACAACTACTGGTACAAAGGCCGGCCCAATATGGACCTGTACACCCAGGAAATTGTGCCGGACTCTGATATTGCCTACCAGAAAATGAAAACCGGCGAATCGGACACCGGCACCATTATCCCGGAAAACCTGGAAGAAGCCCGCCAGCTTGATAACGTCACCGTGTACGAATGGTGGCCCGCCGCCGCCGTGTGGACCTACCTCGGCCTGAACAATCGCGAAGGCTTCCCCACCGAAGATGTCCGGGTGCGACAGGCCATCAACTACGCCATCGACAAGCAGCTACTTACCGACGAAGTGATGCTGGGCCAGGGCAAACGTATCTGCTCTGTTTACCCGGAAACCTCGTGGGTTTACAACCCCGATGTGCCCTGCTACGAGTACGACCCCGACAAGGCTATCGAACTGTTTGAGGAAGCCGGCTACACCTTTGAAGCCGGTGACGAGCCAAAAATGCTGAAAGAGGATGGCGAACAGCTAACCCTGAACTTCCTTTACGGGCCAAACACCAGCAAAACTGCCGAGCTGATTGCCGTAACGGTGCAGGATTATCTCAGCGACATCGGCGTGGGCACCGAAATTCAGGCGCTTGAATGGGCCAGTTTCCTGGAAGCCACCAACGCAGCCGAGCCGGATTGGGATATGTATATTGGCGCCTGGCGGGCGACTATCGAACCCCATATTATGTATACTATCTGGGCGGAAGACAGCATCCCCGATTTGAACTCAGTGGCCTATATCAACAAAGATGTGGAAGGCCTCTTTGAAGAAGCCGGCGCCACGTACGAGACCGAGTTCCGCAAAGGAAAGTATCAGGAAGTTCAGCAGATTATCTCAGAAGAAGCCCCTTACGTTTTTCTGTATTACCGCAAAGCCTGGAGCGGGCAAAACAACCGCATTCAGGGCATCCAGCCAAATTCTCTGGGAATTGGCTGGAATCAGGAAGATTGGTGGATAAAAGAACAACCGTAATCAATTAATAATGGTTAATTATTTTAGTGACGTGTGGTAAATGACTCGATATATCGTTCGACGCGCCATACAATCTTTTTTTCTGGTGTTGCTGGCAACCCTGATTGGGTTTACTGTGTACCAGCTTGCACCCGGCGGCCCAATTCAGTTTTTGGATGATGACCCAACCTCCACCAGCGAAGATTTTGACCGGCTGACCGGACTCTACGGGCTGAATCGCTCCATTCCGGTGCAGTACCTGACCTGGCTCACCGGCGAGGATTGGCTGCCGGCAACCGAAACGTGGCGCAGCGGCCGCTGTTTGGCCAACCCCGACCGATGCGGGCGCGGCATCGTCCGCCTGGATTTTGGCCGGTCGTTCTACTTTAAGGGGCGCTCAACCATTGAAGTGATCGGGGAGCGGGTTGGCGCTACCTTTACCCTGGCTTTTGCCAGCCTGATTCTCAGTGTGCTGGGCGGCGTGCCGTTGGGCATTTACGCGGCGCTCCGACGCGGTAAATTTGCCGACCACTTTATCCGGGTTTCTACAGTGCTGGTGAATACCGTGCCCCACTGGTGGTTGGGGTTGCTGTTACTGATTATTCTGGGAGGATACCTGGGCCTGATCCCCCTCAGCGGCATGCAAACCATTGGAGACGGCTCGTTGCTGGACCGGCTGCATCACCTGATTTTGCCCGCCACGGTGGGCGCAATCGGCGGCTGGATAGGGTTCTCGCGCATATTGCGCTTTGAAATGCTGGAGGTGCTCAATCAGGATTATGTACGCACCGCCCGCGCCAAAGGCCTGGGCGAACGATTGGTTGTCTGGCGGCACGTATTGCGAAACGCCATTATGCCTTTTGTAACAGGGCTAAGCGGTATTTTCCTGCTGGCGCTGTCCGGCTCGGTGTTGTTCGAGACCGTCTTTTCCTGGCCGGGAATGGGCCGCTTGTTCATTACAGCCGTTAATGCCCGCGACTTTCCGGTGATGATGGCCCTGTTTGTCATCGGCTCGTTTTTAGGTGTTTTGGGCATTTTGATGGTAGATATTTTGTATAGTTTTGTTGATCCAAGAGTGAAGTACGATATTACAAAGTAGCAGGTGGCAGGGTTGCAAAAGCAATTTCACCTGCCACCTGTCACCAGAACTACTATGGCAGAACATTCGTTGGCATTGCCCAAACCGACAACTGAATCGAAACCGGAAGTTAAAGAGCTAACCTACTGGGGCGCGGTGAGAGGTAAACTGCTGCGCGACAAAATTACCATGGCGGCCCTTCTGTTGGGCCTATTTATGATCACCATCACCGTAACCGCTCCGTGGATTGCCGACAATATTTTGGGGTTTGACCCCACCGACACTAATTTGCGGATGCGTAACAAACCACCCACCTGGGCTACGGAATCGTGGCCGATGTTTCAGCAGTTTGCCTTTTCCTGCCAGAAAGGTGGCTGCGATTGGGCCCTTTGGCCCGACATCATCTCCAATTCTGTAACGGGCATTCGGCAATGTTTTGCCGCCGATTTGGGGGAGTGTCACTGGCTGGGCACCGATGACGCCGGGCGTGATGTGCTAACCCGGGGCCTCTACGGCGGGCGAATATCGCTGCGGATTGGAGCCTACGTGGCCTTTGTCTCGATGACGTTGGGCGTGACGATGGGCTTGATTAGCGGTTATTACGCCGCTACCTGGATTGATGATATCATCAATGCCGTCATTATGACTCTGGGCAGCATTCCGCTGCTGTTCCTGCTGATTATTCTGGCCGGCACCTTCCCCGCCTTTCGCACACCGGAGGGACTCTCTTTTCTGCTGGGAATCTTCGGCTGGATGGGCGTTTCGCGCCTGCTGCGCGGGCAATTGTTTTCTATCCGCGAACGGGAGTATATTCTGGCCAGCCGGGCTATGGGCGCCTCAATCTGGCGGCTGATGTTCCGCCACATGCTGCCCAATGTTTCCTCCATTATCATTGTGGTAGCCATCTTTGATATTGCCGGGGCCATCATTGCCGAAGCCGGCTTGAGCTTTTTAGGGGTTGGCATTGGGCCGCCCAACGCCAGTTGGGGCAATATGATGAGTGGTTCGCTGGGCAGTTTTACCAAAGCCCCGTGGCTGGTGCTCACGCCCGGTATCTTCATTTTCCTGACTACGCTGGCCATCTACCTGATTGGCGACGGCCTGCGCGACGCCCTTGACCCCTGGGTGAAGCGCGAATAATTCTAAAAAAACCTGCGATTGCCGGTAATGAGGCCGTATAATTTGGGGCTTTACAGGATTTCGCAGGATCAAAGTAAAGAATTTGCCACGGATTGCACGAATTAAC
>CAYWSS010000132.1:0-1742 GCA_964460505.1 uncultured Caldilineaceae bacterium
AGTTAAGTCCTCCCCCCTCCTGAGGGGGGAGTTAGAGGGGGGTAAGTAGTTACAACAGGGCTTTGATAATGTTCATAATATGAGCGGGGGAATGATTGCCTGGAATCAGGCAGCGCGGTAAATTCAGACCACCAAATCATCAATGACCTGGCGCAGCACGGCTGTGTCCAGGTCTTTTTTATCTAAAAAGGCCACAGCGCCGGCCTCCAGGCCGGAACGGTGAAATTCCCGGTCGGGATAGGCGCTAATCAGCACCACGCGCGATGTGGGGGCAACGGACTTAATTCGACGGGTACAGTGAATACCGTCTTCTTCACCTAAAACCACATCAACCAGGGCTAACTTTGGCGGGACGCGCTGAACCGAGGCGACCGCGGCACTTATATTTTCGGCTTCGTAGATTATGGCTTCCGGGCAAACTTTGCCCACCATCCGGCGCAACTGCCGCCGGTAGCGACTGTTGTCATCCACCAATAAAATTGGAACCTGTTCAATGCGGGGCAATTCAAATGCGGGCGCTTTTTGAGCGGCAACCCGGCCGGACACAGCCAGGATTTCAGGGTGCTGGTTGGCGTAATTTACGGCCTCTAACCGGCTTTGAACATCTAACTGGCGATACATGCGGGTCAGGTGATTTTCAATGGTTTTTACACTCAATCCCATCCGGCGGGCAATAGATTGATTGTCCAGCCCCTGTTGCAACAGGCGCAAAATGTCTCGCTGGCGCGTGGTCAAACCGGGGGTCACGGCAAGCGCTTCGGAGAAGCTGACCAGTTTACTCACCAACCGACTGGACACCCATTTTTCTCCATTTAAAACACGCTCTATCGCCAGTTTCAGATCAGAAAGCGGCTGGTCTTTCAGGTGGTAGCCGTGAACCCCGGCTCCCAACAGCCCCTGTACGTACACATCGTCATCGTAGGCGCTAACCACCAACACCTTCATGGCCGGGTAAGCGGCCCGTATCTGGTGAATTGCGGTCAACGGGTCAAATTCGGGCATCGATACATCAATCAGTAACAAATCGGGGTGATGCTGCTCAAGGGCAGCAAACAGGCCCGGCCCATCGCCAACCTCGCTTACCAACTCCAGATTGGAGAGATCGTTGAGGGCATTGCAAATGCCGGCCCGCACTACCGCATGATCATCGGCCAATAAAACACGCACTTTGCTCATACTGCGATTATACCATCAATCCCCTCCCCTTGCCCACCTTGCTGCCGCTCAAAAATTAGGGGAAATCCCCCTAATCGAATTGAGGGAAATCCGACCCGATGATGGGGGATTAAGGAGTGCAACCAACCCCCGAATCATGTTATCCTATTACGAGCAGCTTGCTACATCCGTTTCACTTAGATTCCACAAGAATGGTTGCTAAATAATCCATTGGAACTACTAGTTTACATAACAGCTCATTGAGGAGGTGCCCAATAAGCTCATCACGCAGGTTTTATTGCAGTGTTGCAGTATCAATGTTTGATTTCTTTACTTACTGGTGGAGAACCAAAACTATGTTTAGCTTAAAAACTCATAGAGGAGAAGCATGCGTAAACTAATTTCTTTACTTACTATTCTTGTGTTCATTTTTGTAGTCAGTGCCTGTGGGGGCGATAATGCCCCGCCTGCAGCACCGGCTGCCGAAGAAAAAGCCCCTGCCGTCGAAGAAGAGCAGGCAGAAGAGCCGGCTCCCGCCGCCGACGTAGAAGGCAGCATTGCCGTACTGTTGCCCGACAGCGCCTCAT
>CAYWSS010000132.1:1842-10586 GCA_964460505.1 uncultured Caldilineaceae bacterium
CGGCTTCCGCACCTGGGATGAAGTCTGCGTGGGTGACTTTGCCCAGTTCTGCCCCGGCGAAGAAGCCGCAGCCCCCGCCGCCGACGTAGAAGGCAGCATTGCCGTACTGTTGCCCGACAGCGCCTCATCCGCCCGTTGGGAAGCCGACGACCGCCGCTTCTTTGAACAAACCTTTGACGCTGCCGGCGTTGATTACACCATTGTCAATGCCGAAGGTGACGCCCGCGCCCAGCAAACCCAGGCCGAACAGGCCATTACCAACGGCGCCAAAGTCATCCTGCTGGTCAACCTCGACTCAGGCTCCGGCGCTGCCATTATTGCCCAGGCCCGCGAAGCCGATGTCAAAGTCATCGACTACGACCGGCTGACCATCGAAGGCCCCGGCGCCGACATCTACGTCTCCTTTGACAACGTTTCTGTGGGCCGCCTGATGGGTGAAACTCTGGAACCCGTCATCGACGGCCTTGGCCTTGAGCAACCCCGCCTGATCCAACTGAACGGCTCCCCCACCGACAACAACGCCACCCTCTTCCGCGAAGGTTACGTCAGCGTGGCCCAGCCCCGCTACGATGCCGGCGACTGGACCCTGGTTGACGAACAAGCCGTGCCCGATTGGGACAACCAGCAAGCCCTGGTTATCTACGAGCAGATGCTGACCGCCGCCGGGGGCGAAGTGGACGCCACTTTTGCCGCCAACGACGGTTTGGCCGGTTCCGTTATCTCCGCCCTCAAATCGCAGGGACTCGACCCCATTCCGGTCAGCGGCCAGGATGCTACCGTGGGGGGTATCCAGAACATCCTCTCCGGCTGGCAAACGATGACCGTTTACAAACCGATCAAGCTGGAAGCCGAAGCCGCCGCTGAAGCCGCCATCGCCCTGCTCAAAGGCGAAGACGTGGCTGCCCTGACCGGTGACACCATCAACAATGGCCAGGCTGACCTGCCCTTTATGAAGCTGGTCCCGATTGCCGTCACCAAAGACAATATTGCTGACACCGTAATCGCCGACGGCTTCCGCACCTGGGATGAAGTCTGCGTGGGTGACTTTGCCCAGTTCTGCCCCTAATCTCGTCAGAGCAGTAATCTACTAGCAGAAATACACCGGTGGGGATGAATTTGCAACAATCCATCCCCACCGGTAATATTGCAAGCAGCAGATCACATCTGGCGACTTTAACCGGAAAACAAAGGAGTTATCAATATGACAGACCTACCTATACTTGCTACCAAGGGGGTATCAAAAAGCTTCGGTGCGGTTCAGGCGCTCACCAACGTTGACTTTGAGGTCCGTAACGGCGAAGTTATGGCGCTGGTCGGCGATAACGGTGCCGGAAAATCAACGCTCATCAAAGGGATTGCCGGTATCTATCCCTTTGATGGCGGCGAAATACACTTTGAAGGCAAACGCGTTAACATACACAACCCCAAAGACTGCGCTGCGCTGGGCATTGAGATTGTGTATCAGGATTTGGCTCTGGCCGACAATCTTGATGTTGTAGCCAATATGTTTTTGGGCCGTGAGCGGATTCAAAAACCGTGGCAGCTTGACGAAGAAAGTATGGAACAGGCGTGTGTTGAAACACTGATATCGTTGTCCGTTTCCACGCTGCGCTCTGCCCGGCAGGCCGTGGCCGGGCTTTCTGGCGGGCAGCGGCAAGCCATTGCCGTAGCCAAGGCCGTAATGTGGAACTCGAAGCTGGTTATCCTTGACGAGCCGACCGCTGCTCTGGGCGTGGCCCAAACCCGGCAAGTGCTTGATCTTGTAAAGCGCCTGGCAGAACAAGGGCTGGCCGTGGTCATCATTTCTCACAACCTGCACGACATTTTTGAAGTGGCAGACCGGATAACCGTTTTGCGTCTTGGATACAAAGTTAAAGAATTCATTGCAAAGGAAACCACGCAGCAAGAGGTTGTCCACGCAATTACCGCAGGCACACTTGAAGCAGTGCCGGGGATGGTCTAAATATGAGCACAAATCAAGCAAACTCAATTCCTGAAAATCCCCTCCTGGCCAGCCAGTCTCCACAATCCACATCAGCTTACCTAAAAGGTTATCTCACCCGGATGCGTTCCGGAGATATTGGCTCCCTGCCAATAATTTTAGGGTTAGTTGTTATTGCCATCATCTTTCAATCGTTAAACGAAAACTACCTCACCCCGCGCAATTTGGTCAACCTGATTGTGCAGATGGCGGGGATCACCACAATTGCCATTGGCGTGGTTTACGTACTGCTGCTTGGCGAAATTGACCTTTCTATTGGATACGTCAGCGCCGTGGCTGCGGTGTTGATGACGTTACTTTTGCGCGAACCCGACGGGTGGCCCTGGTATGCCTCAATGGGAGCCGCGCTGATTGCTGTGGCAGTTATCGGAGTGGTGCAAGGCGTCATTATCACCAAATTCCAACTGCCGTCGTTTATTGTTACCCTGGCCGGGCTGCTGGTCTGGAACGGCGTGGTTTTGATTCTCATTGGCGGTGGCGGAACCGTTATCATTCAGGACAAGATTGTTATTGACATTGCCAATTTCTTTCTGCCCAAAACGTGGGGCTGGATTGTGGTAACTGTTGCCGTTGCGCTGTTTGCCATCAGCCAAATACTCAGAGTGCAATCCCGCCGAAAACGAGGCATTTCAACCAGGCCTATCTCCGTTGTGGCCGCCCAGATTATCGGATTGGCCGTTGTAGCCGGTATTGTGGTGTATGTGTGTAATCTGGATCGAGGTGTCCCGTTGGTGGGCGTTATTCTGGTTATCCTGCTAATCGGCTTCACTTACCTGGCAACCAGAACACCGTTTGGACGGTATGTGTATGCAGTGGGCGGCAATACAGAAGCTGCCCGCCGGGCCGGTATCAACGTTGACCGCATTAAGATAATGGTCTTTATGATCTCCAGCGTTATGGCCGGGTTTGGCGGTATTGTGCTGGCTTCCCGCCTGCGCTCGGTAGATACCGCCGCCGGCGGTGGAAACCTGCTGCTCAACTCTATTGCCGCAGCCGTCATTGGTGGAACCAGTTTGTTTGGTGGTAGTGGCCGTGTGGTTAGCGCCGTGCTTGGTGGTCTTATAATTATGAGTGTGGAAAACGGGATGGGCCTGTTAGGCTTAAGTTCCGGCGTTAAGTTTGTGGTTACCGGTCTGGTACTGCTGCTGGCCGTACTGATCGACGCCATCTCCCGCCGAAGCCGGGCTCAATCGGGTATTGCCTAATCCAAAAAAAACCTTTTTCTTCTGCCCGATTAGATTGTAATTCACACGCCCTGCAATGTTAAATGAGTGACAGGGCTATGCCGAAAACGGTATAGTTCTGTCACTCTGCTAGTTTTTTGGGGTGTGTGTATCTTCTCAATATTTCGGGTTAGTAGTGGTGGAGTCCAAGCCTTTAGGTTTGTTAGGCATCAAACCTAAAGGTTTGGACTCCTGTCCCATATTTTTTGAGAAGATACGGGCGTGTATCAAAAACCTGGTTTGACCTGCGATGTGAAGTTTTGTATGATAGCCCCAGTTCAATCCCTCAGATTGCCGCTTCAACGGAGTTCCTTATCCCTCACCTGGGCAGTCGGTAATAAGGTAATTCGATGGACCCATTGTTAAAAATCACCAACCTCTCAAAAAGTTACGGAACACTGCCGGCCATCCGGCGGGTAAGCTTTGATGTTTATCCGGGAGAGGTTGTAGGGCTGGCCGGCAGAAGCGGCTCCGGAAAATCTGTACTGGCCATGATTCTGGCCGGGCTTCACGCCCCCAATGCCGGCGAAATCTATTTTGCCGGAAAACGGCTTCAACACCCCTTTAAAGCACGCAGGCTGGGCATTGAGGTTGTCCACCAGGAACCAAGCCTGGCCGAAAATCTGGATATTACCAGCAACATATTTTTAGGCAGTGAAATCGGCTGGCCCTCAATTGGCAAACTTTTAAAAAAACCTAGCGAGTGGCAGATGGACGAAAAAGCAGCGTGCATTCTCGATCAACTGGGGGCGCGGTTTAGCTCCTTGCGCGAGAAGGTATCCAACCTGTCCAGCGAACAAAAACAGCTTGTGGCTATTGCCCAATCAATGGCCCGTCCGGCTAAACTTGTTTTTGTAGACGAGCCGATGACGCTGCTTAACTATTTTTATGGACAAAATATCCTGTCACTCATCCAAACATGGCAGCAGCAGGGTGTGGCCGTTGTTTTTGCCAGCAAAAATCTTGAACAACTTTTTGCCGTCACTGACCGGATCATCGTTTTGCGGCAGGGGTATCACGTTGCCAATCATCGCACCGACGAGACCTCCCGCGAGGAAGTGGTGGCAGAATTGGTGGGCGCCGGCAAGGAGCAGCTTACTCCGGCCATCTGGGCCCTGGATAGCTACTACCAGGCTCGCGAACAAGCGGAAAAAATGCGGCACAAGCAAACCCTGCTGGAACAAAACCTGGAAGAGAGAGACACGCTCAATCAGCAACTGGTAGAACAGTTGGCCGAACAGGTAGAAGCGCTCGACCAGGCGAACCTGGCCTTGCAAGCGGCCCAACGCCGGTTGCTGACCGAACGAGAACAGGAACGGAAACACCTGGCCCGTGAAATTCATGACCAGATTATTCAGGATTTACTGAGCGTGAATTATGAGTTGGAAGATATTGAAGCAAACGGAAGCGAATTGCCAAAACTGGCGGGCGAGTTAAAAGAAATTCGCACCAGCATCCGGTTGATGGTCTCAGATTTGCGCCGAATTTGCGGCAACCTGCGCCCGCCCACCATCGACAGCCTTGGGTTGGGCGCGGCCCTGCAATCCTACACCCGCGAGTGGAGCGAACGCACCGGCATTGCTGTAGAAATTGAACGAGACACCAATTTAGGCCGTTTACCTGAAGCAATTGAGCTGTCTATCTTTAGAATTATTCAGGAGGGGCTGAATAACGTGCGCAAGCACTCCGATGCGAGTACCGTGGAGGTTCGGCTGCAACACACTTCCCCCAGAATGTTGATGGTTTCGATATCCGACAACGGCAAAGGATTGGACAGAAATTTTAGCCTCTCAAACCTCTCCTCAAAAGGACATTATGGCTTGCTTGGCATTAGCGAAAGGGTGGCCTTGTTGGGGGGGCGGTTGAAACTCCAAAATAATCGTAACGGCGGATTAACTATTCAAGCAGAAATACCACACCCCCGCGTGGAAAGAGCAGTAAAATCGATGCTCATTTGAAGCCGCAAACAACATTACGCCCCCCGCGCTGCTACCGCTGCACAGCCCAGTTCGCCAGGTGTGGGGTAAGCCACTAATGCGGCCACATTACTCACAGAGCCATTGAGTTAAATAGCCAAAGCCACCAACGCCAGCACGTCAAAAATCCATACTTTTGCTCCCGGTTTTGGTAACTGCTCTCAGGCATAAGCATTTGTAACCACTATAGTTACCCCCCCCTCAGTCCCCCCCGAATCGGGGGAGAAGTAGAGGGGGGTAGTTACTCTGATTGCTGACTACTGGGAAATTGGCCCCCACCAATTCGAAAAAAATGGACCTTGCGTAGCTGCCGCATCCCAATTATGATAATGCGTATTACAATTTGGAGGATGACCCATGCCTAAAGACTATTCTGCCCAACCGTTCAACCAGGTTCGACGCTCGGATCGGGCTGTAACCGACGATGCGTGGATTAAAGATTTTTTGCATCGCGCTCCGTTTGGAACTATGGCCACAGTTATGGATGAACAGCCATTTATCAACAGCAACCTGTTTGTTTACGATGAGGAAAACAACACCATTTATCTGCACACAGCCAGGGTTGGGCGAACCCGCAGCAATGTTGAGGCCGGCAAGAAAGTATGCTTCAGCATCAGTGAAATGGGGCGGTTATTGCCGGCTGATGTAGCCCTTGAATTCAGCGTGGAGTATTCCGGGGTGGTTGTATTTGGCAAGGCTTCTATTGTATCCAATGATGAGGAAGCAACCCGCGGCCTGCAACTACTTCTGGACAAATATTTCCCCCACCTGCAATCCGGGCAGGACTACCGGGCCATCACCGCCGGAGAACTCAAACAAACCGCTGTCTATCGCCTTGATATTGAGCAGTGGAGCGGTAAGCATAAAAAAGTTGAAGATAATTTCCCAGGCGCCTTCTTTTACGGGAATGCAATTGGGAAATCTCCGTAGTGACAGGTGGCTGTCACTCTTCTTGTCCCCCTGGAGACACTGAATACACAACACCTTTGACTATTTTTTACCCAAAGGTGTTGTGGTCATCAACATTTTGAACACTGGTGGATAAAATTTTCATCGCAAAAGGCGCAGAGAACGCAAGGTTTTTTATTATTTCTTTGCGGCCTTTGCGCTCTCTGCGTCTTGCGGTAAAAATGCGCCTTTTTTCAGGAGAATCACCCCATAGTCATGAAAAATCAAGGCTCATGTCCAGAACAAGTGTACAAGTGACCGGCACTTGTCTCTAAAGGACTTTCTGGCAGAAAAACAAAGTGCCGGCCACTTGTACTGAACATGAGCCAAAATCAAGATGCAAAGGTTGGTAACAAACCACAAAAAGCATTATAATAGTTCAAGAAATTAAACTCTGCCTAACAGTCGGTGGGGTTTGGGTTTGAGGAATAGACCAAGGAGGCATCCGACATTGCCTGACAATATATCTGAAACAGCCGGCCAGGGTAAACCCGTTCTACATTATCACTATGCCGGACTAACTGACACGGGCATGGTTCGTGACCACAACGAAGATGCCTACAAACTTCCTGTTGGCACAGACCCCCAGACACGCGCTTTAAAGGGACACCTGTATGTACTGGCCGATGGGATGGGAGGGCATCAAAAAGGCGAAATTGCCTCGGCCATCACCATTGATATTGTCACCACAGAATATTATGCCTCGGTCATTGATCTGCCGGAAGATAATCCGGAAGACGCCATGATACAAGCCCTGGCCGAAGCCATAGAAAAAGCTAATCTGGACGTGATGGATGCTACTCAGGGCGGGGGTACTACCGTTGTTGCCACCGCGCTTTCTGGAGACTCTCTGGTCTCGATGAATGTCGGTGACTCACGGGCCTATCTTGTGCGCGATAATGAAATGCGCCTGATCAGCCGGGACCACTCGCTGGTTACCCGATTGGTGGAGATGGGCAAAATTACAGAAGAGGATGCCTTGAGCCACCCCCGTAGAAATGTACTGTACCAGGCGTTGGGCCAGGGCAGCGATGTGGAAATTCACGTTGTAAAAGAAAAACTCCGGTTGAATGATATTGTCATCCTGTGTAGTGACGGCTTGTGGGGAGAAATTGGTGATGCCCAAATATACGCCGTACTGAGTTCTAACCCCAACCCGCTGACCGCCCTTGAAAAATTGGTAAAAATGGCTAACCAAACTGGTGGCCCGGACAACATTACCGCTATTGTCATTCGGGTTTCTGACCAGGAAGCAGAAGAAGAAGGATACGGCTCAGAAGTTCAGGCCCCGGTTTTTTCCCCGGAAGATGCCAAAGACGACGACACCCAGCCCTCGATGCCGGCCGTCTCCCCCAGACATTCAAAACCTGACACCTTGCCTGAAACCGAAGAAGGATATTGGGTAGATTAACACCGGCATAATATGATTGATTTTCTCAAAGTTGAACAGTTGGTAAAAACGTTAAAAAGCCAGGTAGATGCCGGTGAACTGGAGCAGCACGAATTTGAAGCCCATCTTTTGGGGATGATAGATGTTGCCGGTGACGGCTACTACTGGATGTTTGGCCACAAGACCGGGCACTGGTACCGGCACAACGGCAAAGCCTGGGTTGCCGAAGACCCCGGCGAACTTCTGGTTTCTATCACCGCCGGTGATGATAATCCATTCAACGGCACAGCGGGTTCCCCACCACCCGATTGGGATTCCATTGATATTGGCTGGTTCTTTGTCAGCCTGGTGTTAATGGGCGTCATTGGCTCGATTGTTTACGTGTCGGCCCTGTAGATTTTTTGCATCAGGTGAATATCCAGTAACCGCTCAAATTTTCGGCCCACCTCTCGCATAATTCCTACTAACTCAAATCCGGCAGACTCGTGTAAATAAACGCTAACCTCGTTGCCCTCGGCAATGCGGGCCAACACAGAATGTAAGCCTGCCTTACGCCCTGCTTCCAATGCGCCCGCCATTAAACGCTTGCCGATTCCGTTGCCACGATGCGATTCTGCCACATACAACGAAATCTCCGCCGTATCCGCATAGGCGCACCGCCCCGACCATTGGCTGAGCGAAGCCCAGCCCACAATCTTGCCCTCCATTTCCGCCACCACCACCGGATATTTGGGGCCGTGTTCAGTCAGCCAGGTTTGCTGCTCGGCCTCAGTTTTGGGTTGGGTATCAAAAGTGGCGGTAGTTTTTAGCACGGCCTCGTTGTAAATTTCGGTAATTTCCGGAATGTCGGCCGGGGTGGCTAATCTTACGGTTAACATAAACTTCTCCTCGTATAAAATATTTGTAGTCAGATACGCAACGCAGCGGACCTTCGGTCGTCTAACGCCACTCCGCTATCGCTTCGAGGCTGACTACGAGCGGGTAATAGCTGTGATACCCTGCTTTGGAATGGTGCGCAAATAACTTACCGGCAACATATTACGTACTCCGTAAAGAGCAAAATTATACGCAATACAGAGAAAATGGGTAAGTTAATTAATTCTCATTCCTTTATGGTTTTCATACCGCGCCTGTGGCGTGGGGAAGGAAGTGGAGGGGCGCCCCCACACCCCATACGTATCAAACTAATAAAGCAGGTAACTAGC
>CAYWSS010000133.1:0-10585 GCA_964460505.1 uncultured Caldilineaceae bacterium
GAACCTGGCAGTGTGCGGTTTCACGCGGCGTGTGCGTGGATACGCGCCGGCACCGAAAGGGCGGGCGTCCAGCAGTCTGGCAAGCCTCTTTTAAAGCGGGCGTTAGAACAGCCGGAACAGGTGCGCAAACTGGCCGGCCACCTAAAGCAACAGGGATTGCAAAAAACCATTACCAGGGTGCAGGGCAAGCTCGGTTCCGGTTCGCCGTCCGGCTATTCATGTGCCGGGATTGTGGTGCAGGTTGGAGAGAATGTCGTTGATTTGGAGCCGGGACAGCGGGTTGCTTGTGCCGGGGCCGGCCAGGCTGTTCATGCTGAATTGGTGGTGGCGCCGCGCAATCTGGTTGTGCCCGTACCCGACAACTGCCCCCTTAGAGATGCAGCCTCGGTAACGCTTGGCTCCATTGCGTTGCAGGGCGTGCGCCGGGCCGATCCACGGCTGGGTGAGTTTGTGGCGGTGACAGGGCTGGGGTTGCTGGGACAAATTACAGCCCAATTGCTAAAGGCGGCAGGATGCCGCGTGGTTGGCATTGACCTTGAGCCGCGGCGAGTTGCGCTGGCCAGGAATCTTGGACTGGATTACGGATTTGTGGTATCCGAAGAAAACATAGAAACACAGGTTAAGCATTTAACCGGCGGATACGGCGTTGATTGCACCATTATTACTGCGGCAGCCAAGAGTGATGCAATAGTTCAGCAATCTATGGAGATTACCCGCAAAAAGGGGCGGGTCGTAGTTGTGGGGGATGTGGGCTTGGGTTTAAAGCGCAGCCCGTTCTATCAAAAAGAAATAGATTTTTTAATTTCCTGTTCCTACGGGCCGGGCCGGTATGACTCTACTTATGAAGAACGTGGCCTTGATTATCCATACGCCTATGTGCGCTGGACCGAAAACAGAAATATGGCTGAATTTCTGAGGTTGATTGCCGGCGGCCGGATTACGGTTCAATCCATTCTTGAAAAGGAATTTCCGGTCGATGAGGTGACAAACGCATACCAGGCCTTAAATGTGTCCAAAAATAAACCGCTGGGTGTTTTGCTGGCTTACGGCCGGCAGGACTTTGCTAAAAAGCGCAACACCAGAATTGAGGTCAATCCATTTAAAGCAACCGGCAAAATTAATGTGGCTCTCGTTGGCGCCGGCGGTTTTGCCAAAAGTACGCATCTGCCAAACTTGAAGCAGCTTTCTAATCTGTTTCATTTACAAGCGGTGGTGAGCGGCACGGGCAGCAATGCCAAAGCCGTGGCCCGGCAGTTTGAAGCCAATTATGCCACCACCAGATTTGCGGATGTGCTTGATGACGCCGCCGTGGATGCGGTGATAATTTGCACCCAACATCATCTGCACGTTGAACAGGCGGCCGCGGCGGCGCTGGCCGGCAAGGCGGTTTTTTTGGAAAAACCGATGGCCCTCAATCCAAAAGAAATGGATTATTTGGCCGGCATAATCCGCCAAACACAGGTGCCATTTATGGTGGGCTTCAATCGCCGGTTTTCCCCGCCGGTTCAGCGGGCAAAGGAAATATTGGGCCAACGGGCCGGCCCGCTGATGATTTCCTGCCGGGTAAATGCCGGGCATATCCCGCATGATCATTGGATACAAACTGAGGCCGGCGGCGGGCGAATTGTGGGCGAGGCGTGCCACATGGTTGACGTCTGCCGGTTTCTGGTGGGGGCTGCCGCTGTAGAAGAGATTACCGGCACCGCTATTAAACCAACAGCCGGGCATATTTCTCCATCGGATAACATAGTAATAACGGTTCGGTACAGTGACGGCTCTGTGGCTACCGTACTTTATACGGCGCTGGGCCACAAGGCCTTAAACAAAGAATATGTAGAATGTTTTGGTGGTGGCAAAGCATTAATCATTGACGATTACCGGAGTTTGCAGGTATTTGGCGCGCCGGCCAAAGGGTGGCGTTCCAGGTTGCAGAACAAAGGTCACGTGGAGGAACTGCACGCGTTTGCCGGGTACGTGCAGGGCAAGAGCGGGCCGCCAATTTTGTTGGAAGAGATAGTGGATACCACAAACGTTACTTTTGTTGCGGCTGGAATAGAAATATAAAATGTGCGGAATAGTGGGTACATATTCATTTGCCGGTAATGACCCGGCAGCAAATTCGCAACTGCTTGTGGCCATGCGCGATTCGATGGCGCATCGCGGCCCTGATGATGAGGGAATTTACATTTCCGGGGACGGACGGGTAGGGCTGGGGCATCGCCGCTTGAGCATCATCGATCTGTCTGCCGCCGGGCATCAGCCTATGAGCAACGAGGACGGCAGCCTGTGGATTGTTTATAACGGCGAAGTTTACAATTTTCAGGATTACGTGCCGGGGTTAAAAACTCGAGGACATCAATTTAAGTCACGGTCCGATACCGAGGTGCTGCTGCACCTGTACGAAGAGCACGGCCCGGATGTAGTACACAAACTGCGGGGGATGTTTGCTTTTGCAATTTGGGATAACAACAAACAGGAGCTGTTTTTGGCTCGCGACCGGATTGGCATCAAGCCGCTCTACTACACGGTGCAAGCCGGGCGCATCCTGTTTGCCTCAGAAATAAAGGCTATTCTGACCGATCCAACCGTGCCGCGCCGGGTGGATGAAGAAGCTTTTTACCACTACCTGTCATTTTTAACCAGTCCCGCCCCCCACACCCTGTTTGCCGGCATTAAAAAATTACCCGCCGGGACGTGGTTGCAAATCAAAGCCGATGGGCATATGGTGGAACACAACTATTGGGACGTGTGGGATTACACCATTCCCCAAACCGGTGTCTCCGAAAGTGAGCTGGCCGAGCAGGTGCTGTCCGAATTGCGGACGGCGGTGCAACTAAGAAAATTGAGCGATGTGCCGGTGGGCGTTTTTCTCTCCGGCGGCATAGATTCCAGCACCAACGCCGCTCTGTTTTCCGAGGGGGAAGGGGAGGTGGTAAAAACCTTTTCAATTGGCTACCGGGGGCAATACCAGAGTTATCAAAACGAGCTGCATTTTGCCCGGCAAATGGCCGGCGAGGTCGGCGCAAAATACCACGAACGGCTGCTCGTTCAGGATGATTTGATTGATTTTTTGCCGGAAATGGTGCGCCTTCAGGATGAACCTATAGCCGATCCGGTTTGTGTGCCGGTGTATTATGTTTCCAAATTAGCCCGGGATAATGGCGTCACAGTTTGTCAGGTAGGCGAAGGAGCCGACGAACTTTTTTGGGGATACCCCACCTGGAAGAAAAAATGGCAGTTACAGCGCTACAATGATCTGCCGGTCCCGTTGCAATTTAAACGGTGGGGCTTACAGGGGCTGCAATTATTTGGCAAGCAGGAAAAGCTGTATTACGAACTGTTGCGCCGTGGGGTGCAGGGGACTCCAGTTTTTTGGGGCGGTGCCGAAGCATTTACAGAAGGGCAGAAGCAGATAGTGCTTTCGCCTCGATTACGCAAGAAATTTGCCGGCCTGACCTCCTGGGATGTACTCCAGCCCATTTACAACCGGTTTGAAGCCAACGCCTGGGAAAGATCGCCCCTTAATTGGATGACCTACCTTGATCTTAATGTCCGTTTGCCGGAATTGTTGCTGATGCGCGTAGATAAAATGAGCATGGGCGTTAGTCTGGAAACCCGCGTGCCGTTTCTGGATCACAAGTTTGTGGAACTGGCTATGAGCATTCCGGAATCGGTCAAGACCCGGAACGGAACGCTAAAATATTTGCTTAAAAAAGCCGTGCGAGGTTTAATCCCCAACGAACTGATTGACCGCAAAAAGCAGGGCTTCGGCGTGCCCGTTTACGAGTGGTTCTTTGGTCGGCTGGGCGATAAAACCCGGCAAGAATTAGACGAGTTCTGCGAGCAGACCGACTTTCTGGACAAAGACGGCGTGAACCGATTGATTGAGCAAGGCCGCGGCCCGCAGGTGTGGTATCTGCTTAATTTTGCCTTGTGGTGGAAGGCATATGTGTGGTGAGCGGCAACTGACTTTTTATTTAATATTGGTTTTCAGGCGGCTGAAGATGTGCCTCAACCGTTATGGGGCAGGTGTTTGTCACTGTTTTGTCCGATACATCGAAAAAGAGGGAGGCTGGCAATGCCGATAAAATTTTTGTCAACCATAAAAAGATCTATTAAAAACCGCCAATACGACCAGGCCCGCATCTCATTTGTAGAACAATTAACAGGTAGTTCTGAGCAAACAATTCCTGGTTATATTGATGAAATTCACAACGATGCGGAATTTATTGAGCTATTGCGCAATCAGCTTCAATTAAACTCAATATACCAGCCTTCGCCCAAAGATTTCATGTTATTTGATCCGGGCGGGTCAATGTTCTTTTATTGTGTATTGCTCTACGCATTTGTCAGAATATACAAACCCAGTGTGCTTGTGGAAACCGGCGGCACACCCGGTAAAACATCGGCCTTTTTCTTGAAGGCTATGGAGCGCAACGGCGAGGGGCAGCTTTATACCATCGATTTTCCGCCAACTGCCATCAAACCGGCCAAAGAACTGCCGGTATCTAAAACTCACCATTTTTTGCCCAAAGGCAAAGGATCGGGCTGGATTGTGCCGGACAGTTTAAAGCACCGGCATCACCTTATTGTGGGCAAATCGGCCGATCATCTGCCGCAACTGCTGGAAGAACTGGGGCAGATAGATGTTTTTCTGCACGACGGCGGCCACGAGTACGACAACATGATGTGGGAATATGAAATCGTCTGGCCGCACTTAAAACAGGGCGGCATTCTGCTGTCTGACGACATTGCCCACAATACCGCCTGGCAGGATTTTTGCAAAAAAGAGGGCATGCAAAGCGCAGAACTCATAAATTTGGGAGCCACGCTAAAACCTTAGGAGAGTGTTGTGCAGGTTGTTATTTCTGTGGGTGGCAGGTTTCACGCTTACCACACTGCTGCCGCAGCGCAGCAAGCCGGCTATTTAAAGCAGTTTATTACCACCGGCTTTAACCCGGAACACGCAGCGGATATTGACCCAAATCTGGTTACGCGTATTCCCTGGCCGGAATATACCGGCAAAGTGATTCGCAAAATTCCACCATTAAATAACGTCATTCCCTGGAATTGGGTCAAAGACAACCAGTTTGATTGGATGGCATCTAAAATGATGCGCCGGTGCGACCTTTTTCATGTCTGGAATCATTACGGGTTGTACTCGTTACGGCGGGCAAAAAAATATGGAGCGATAACTATTGTCGAACGGGCCTCGGTTCACCCGCTAATCCAGCACCGGTTGTTAGCAGATGAATATGCCCGCTTTGGTCTGAAAATTCCAAAAATGAACCGGCAAATTGTGCAAAAGCATCTGCAAGAATACGAAGAAACCGATTATATTATGGTCTGCTCCAGTCTGGTGTTCGACAGTATGGTCGAAGAGGGAATCCCACCGGAGAAACTGCTTCCCATTCAGTTGGGTGTAGATATCGGACAGTTTTCGCCGGCACCCAAACAGGATGCAACATTCAGAATCTTGTTTGTAGGCATATCCAGTTTGCAGAAAGGAACACATCATTTGCTGGAAGCGTTCAAACAATTAGCGCTGCCCAACGCCGAACTGGTGTTGGTTGGGTCAGTGCAGGAAAACTTTAAACCAATTCTTGCCAAATATTCTGATAACGTTGTCTGCGCCGGCCCTGTGCCACACCAGCACCTGGCTCGCTATTATTCTAATGCATCATTGTTTGTGCTGCCCTCCATACAAGATGGTTTTGCTATGGTTGTGGCCGAAGCGATGGCTTGCGGCTTGCCCGTCATCATATCTGAAAATGTTGGCGCCAAAGATATTGTAAGAGATAACGTAGACGGTTTTATTACCTCCATTAGAAACGTAGACGCCTTAAAGGAAAAGATACTCTATTTTTACCGGCGCGAACCGGAACGACAGCATATGGGAAAATCGGCCGGAGAGCAGGTACAGCAGTTTACCTGGCGGCGATACAGGCAGGAAGTGATACAAAGCTACGAGAAAGTTATACTTCAATCCAGGCAGGCGAAAAAGTCATGATTAAGATCAGCATAATCATTCCAACTTACAATGAAGAACAAGATATTCGCCGGACGCTAGATGCCGTGACTGCCATCGAATACGAGAATAAAGAAATTATTGTGGTTGACGATGCATCTACAGATAGAACTGTTGAAATTGTTCGGACATACGAGCCGTTGGGTGTGCATGTGATTCAACAGCCAGTAAATGCTGGGGTGGCTGCTACCAGGAACAGGGGCATCCGAGTAGCGACGGGAGAGGTTATCGTTATATTAAACGCCGATGTTTACCCTCAACCCGATTTTCTTACGCGGATATCGCGCTATTATGAAAATGATCAGTGTGATTACCTATTGGTTGAAGCACAAATAACCAATACAGAATATCTCTATCCCCGTTACTTAGAGGCTCAACATCATTTCTTATACGATAATCAGGCGTGGATCAATTGGACAGAAGGTTTTTCTTGCCGCAAAGATTGTGCAATTGAGGTAGGACTTTTCCCGGAAAAAATACCTGGCGCTAGTGGTGAAGATGCTGTTTTTGGTGAAAATCTGGAAAAAGCTAACTATCGAAAGGTGATCGATCGCTCTATTGTGGTGCCTCATGTTATGCCTCATACTTATAATGAATATTGGCGTCAGCGGGTAGGCAGAGGACGAGGGGGGCCAGCGGTACTTTATTATGTAAAAAGAAATTCCGTTCAAACCCTCAGACACCTTTTGATAAAGAATACGCTAATCACATTGGCGCGGATTGTTTTGATTTTTCCCGTTTTAAGATATTCAATTAGGTTAGCAAAGTTTTCACAAAATGGGGGAAAAGATATTATTCCCTTTGCCTATGCCCATATTGTGGAAGTTTTGGCCAGAATAATTGGCGAGTGGAAAGGATTTAGGCAAATTAAAATTGCTAAAGATCAACATCGCCAATGAGCGTAGCAAAGAAGGCTGTTCAGGGCACCGCTTATGTGGCGGCAACAGGTTATTTTACTCAGGTTTACACCTTTGTTACATCCATCATTTTGGCCCGGTTACTTGAACCGGAACATTTTGGAATTATTAGCCTGGCCACGGTTATCTTTTCTTTTATTTCGCGGCTGAGGTTATTTGGATTTAACTATATTTTGATCAGTAGCCAGAAACTTAACAATCGAATTATCTCAACCCATTTTCTTTTACAGGCTGGGCTGACCATACTAACCATAGTGACGGTTGTCATTATCAGGCCGGTTCTGACGGCTTTTTATGATTCGCAGGTAATTAACGTGTTGCTGATTATTGCCGTGCTGGCGCTGTTCGATGCCGAAGGGCTGGCCTCCACACCGGATGCACTGCTTTCGAAAGAGTTGAGATTTAAGGAGCGATCAGTATTAACTATCTCTGTGCAAACAAGTTCGCCGGTGGTGGCCATCATTCTGGCTTTTTTGGGGTTTGGGGTGTGGGCGCTGGTGGCCGGGCAAGTTTGGCAGATATTGCTGACGTTTGTGGGGGTGTGGGTTTTATGCCCCTGGAAACCCTGGCATGGGCTGCATTTTGATAAAGCAACCGCCAGTGAATTTTGGCACCAGGGCAGACATCTATGGATGAGCGGGCTGGCCACGTTTGTTGTGTTTAGCTACGATGATTTTCTGGTGGGTAGTTGGGACGGAGTTAAGTCTCTGGGATTTTACAACCGGGCCTACAACCTGTCCAAGCGGCCAATGAGCGTCATTTCATCGGTGTTGCAGGTGGCGTTTCCCACTTATTCAAAAGCTAAAAATGACCCTGCCAAACTATCGTTTGCATACAGCACGGTATTAAATGTGGTGGCTTTGGTGGCGTTTCCAATGGCTGTATTTTTGGCAATCTCGGCCCGCGAGATTATTGTGTTACTTATAGGAGAAAAATGGCTTCCTGCTGTGCCGCTACTTCAGTTACTGCTGGTGTATTCGCTGTTGCGCCCAATTTCTGATACTGCGTTTAGCCTGCCAATTGCATTGGGACAACCTGAAATTTTGACTAAAATTGGTGTGCTACAACTGGGCTTAATGCTTATCTTATGTACGCTGTTTACCTATTATTGGGGTGCGGCGGGCGCGGCCATCAGTGCGGATATTGTGGTTTTGGCGGGAGTTTTGATGGTGTCAAAATATTTCATTCGTGATCGGTTAACTATCAACTATAAACAGATTTTTGTCCCGCCGGTCGTGGGGCTGGTTTTTGCAACCGGTGCTGTTTTTTCGGTTTTATTTTTTCTTCCGGCCACAAATTTAATCAACGTATTTTTGGTCAAAGCGACAATTTTTGGCAGTGTCTACCTGCTGCTTCTGTGGACGATTGACCGGGAGCGGCTGGTTAATCAAATGAATCAAATATTTAAACTATTAAAAAGATAACCTATGGACGACGTAACCCAATACCTGAATCAACT
This sequence comes from uncultured Caldilineaceae bacterium, assembly GCA_964460505.1. Lineage (GTDB taxonomy): Bacteria > Chloroflexota > Anaerolineae > 4572-78 > J111 > J095. Next base: position 8,405 of record CAYWSS010000133.1, read on the forward strand.
TGGCATAAAATTAAACGGCGATCCCCCCGCATCGGTTTACAAAATGGAAAAAACAGCGGCTCACGCCGGTAACTCGGTGCTGGATATTGGCTGCCGCACCGGCGCTTACGTGGCCTTTTGCAACGCCTTGGGCAAGCAGACTGTGGGCGTTGATATTCACACCCCAAGCCTGGAAGCCGCCCGAAAACAATACCCGCACTACGAGTTTAAGCAAGCCAGTGGCGATGAGTTGCCCTTTGATGACAACCAGTTTGACACCGTATTAATGTGGGATGTGCTTGAGCATATTCAGGATGATGAAACGGCTCTAAAGGAGGCGCTGCGCGTAGCCCGAAAAAACATCCTCATTTCGGTGCCCAAACTGAATGAAATTGCGCATCCCGGCGTAGGGGTTATTTATATGCACTATATGGACCCGGAACATAAGCGGTATTACACCCCCGAAAGTATGCACAATCTGGTTCAGAAAACAGGGGGGCAAATCGCGCAGATTGAGCACTGGTGCCGCATTTATCCGCTGGTTCTGTACCGGGCTATTGGCATTCCCCGGATTATCACCTCCGGGTTGGATCGACTATTTTGGGCTGTGGGCAGAAATAAAAACAGTTTTTTAAGAAATTTATTTGTTGAAATACAGGTTTCGGAGAAATTAAGCTAATGACATCAAAAAAGCAAATCCTGATCACAGGTGGAGCCGGATTTATAGGTTCTCAATTGGCACGCCACAATTTACGTAAGGGAAACCTTGTAACAGTTTACGATAATCTATCTCGCGCCGGCACAGAGCACAACGTTCAGTGGCTTAAAGAATCAAAGTATGCAGATAACCTGCAACTATTAATCAACGATCTGCGGGATTACTCGACATTGAAAGAGGCTGTTAAAGGTGCCGACATCATTTTTCATATGGGGGGGCAGGTAGCCGTTACCGGATCTGTGACAAACCCCAGGCTTGATTTTGAGGTAAACGCCTTGGGTACTTTCAACTTGCTGGAAGCCATCAGAGAAACCGGAAATCAAGCGATATTAATTTATGCCTCTACCAATAAAGTGTACGGGGGGATGGAAGATGTTGTCATTCTGGAGGATGATAAGCGTTACCGATATAAAGATTTTCCCGAGGGAATCCCGGAGAGTTTTCCTCTCGATTTCCACTCCCCTTACGGCTGTTCCAAAGGTGCTGCTGATCAATACGTTAGAGATTATGCCCGCATCTATGGGGTGCGATCTATTGTGTTTCGACAATCCTGCATTTATGGGACACGACAGTTTGGCAACGAAGATCAGGGCTGGGTCGCCCATTTTGTAATTGCCGCCGCCCTAAATCGACCGATAACTATCTATGGCGACGGGAAGCAGGTTAGAGACGTTTTGTTTATTGAGGACCTGTTAAACGCATTTGATCTGGCAATGGAGCACATTGATGTCACTGCCGGTCAGGTTTACAATATTGGTGGTGGCAACAAAAGCAGCATATCAATTTGGGCCGAGTTTGGAGAGTTACTGGCGGAACTGGCCGGGCATAAGATGCAAATATCTTCTAGCGAATGGCGACCGGGAGATCAGAAAATTTACGTCAGTGATACAGGTAAAGCTAAACAAGATTTTGGCTGGGAACCAAAAATTCCGATTATCGAAGGAATACAGAGACTCTATTGCTGGGTAGCTGAAAACCGCCATCTTTTCAATTGATTGTTTCGGAGAGGGTTTTGTGAAATCATTGCTAATAGCCACTGGTTTTCCTCCTCAACTGGGAGGAATTCAGACCATTCTTTATAAGATTAGCGTTCATTTGCCAAGTGAGAATATTTTTGTCTTAACTCCGTCTGTAAATGGTGATAAAGAGTTTGATTCCCAATGTCAATTCAGTATCAATCGTCAGGAGATTCCATCTTTAGCCGCAGTTACCCGTAAGCTTATAGCATTTATCTCCCCCCTCTTAGCTGACGCGTTTTTGTACTTGTTGCCAGCCGTTCGCTTGCTACGATTGCATCAGCCAGAAACTGTTCAATGCGGACATATTAATGTTGCCTTGGTAGGATACCTTCTCAAGAAATTATTTGGAACTCCTTACATAATCTATACTTACGCCCAAGAAATTTTGCAGGAACCAATTCCAAGATGGAAATTTTGCGACCGGGTCTTAAAGAGGTTGGTTTTTAGACATGCTGACATCATTAT
>CAYWSS010000134.1:0-10538 GCA_964460505.1 uncultured Caldilineaceae bacterium
GGGAAGGGGGCGCAACGGCGGGTGCGGGCGCAGCAGAGACCAGTTCCGGGGAACGGCTGGAAATTTGGGTGATGCTTACGGTGCTTGGGGCGGCAAAGCCCTTTACCCCAAATACCGATGAGCCAATGCTGATAATATCTGCCGGTTGCAGAATATGCTCACCCAGCAGGGGCTTACCATTAACCAGGGTGCCGTTAGTGCTGCCCAGGTCTTCCAGGAGCAGGCGTTCGCCCTGGCGGGTGAGCCGGGCGTGATGTCGGGAAACCTGGGTGTCTTCCCAGGAAATATCATTGTTGGGGTCACGGCCAAAGGTAACGGTGTTGCTGCTTAGCAAAAAACCTTTGCCGGCCAGTGGCCCGGCATGCACCACAATCTGCAACTGTGGTTCTGCATTTTTTAAGGAATCCGGCTCGTTTGCCGGCGGATAATTTTGCGTCATAGGTCTGCCAATCCTGTGTGTGCTGTCTATGGCAATAGTAATCCAATTTTATTGTAAACTCAAGTTACATGGCAAATTGCGGAACGCCTTTTTGCGGCTTGAACTGTTCTATTCGATATTTACAGAATCCTTCACATCTTTCCTGGAAGGACGTTTTACCCTGTTGAATATCCCGACAAAGCATGTTAAATTAGAAGCAGCCAGAGAATAAGTTATGTTATTTAAGTTCCCCGGAAACAGGTGCAGTTCCTAACCAAGAGGAGAAAATGATGGATAAACGTCAATTATTTGCTACAGCATTGCTATCGAGCGTTTTTACATTAACCCTATTGGCCGGGTTGTTAGCTCTTATTAGCCGGGTGCAGGCCGCACCGCTTCCACTTGCTGAAACGCAGGTTGCCACAGAGAGTTTTCAATATAAAAGCGTGCCGGCCATAGCTTTTTTGCCGGTGCAACTAAACTCCTGGTACAGAAAAAATACCGATAGAGAATCGCTGTACCTCACCGGTTCAAGCCGAATTTTCACCCTTGACCGGAACCGCTTTGTAGCGCCGCTGAATTTGCCGGATCAAAGTCAGTTGGTGGCCCTGTCTGTCTTTGGTGAAGATTACGACCCTCAGGGCGAAATACGGGTTCGGATAAAACGGTGCGACCACGGTCAGACGCGCTGTGTAAATTTAGGCGAGGCAACCAGCACCACCACCTTTTCCAGTGGTCAATTTGAAACCACCCGGATAACTTTGCAAAACGAACTGGTAAATAACAGTTTTTACAGTTACTTTGTAGAGCTTGACCTGACCGCCTTGTTAAACAGCGGGTTGCGTTCGGTGCGGATAGAAATGATCACAAAATCTTCGTTCGGCTCTGCCGAGGTAATCTCCGAACCATGGGCCTTATCCGGCGGGATAACCAGTTTTACCATCCCCAACAGTGGTGTTGCTCAGGTGAGAGTCTGCACAGATGACTTAGACCATCTGGATAACGCCACCCACTTCCCCTTTGTGGTGGTGGATAACCGATCCGTTCCGCTGTCATCCAACGCTTGTGTTACAGTGTTGGGCCGGGGCATTGAAATCCGCCGCCGGCTGAACACCGGCCCCTCCAGCGGGACGTATCAGATATTGAATTGATTTGGACTTGCGGAAATAGAGGCCAGGGGGTAGCTCTACCCTAAACCGGGGTGATAACATTAAGCCGTCTGAGTTTGCTCCGAGCGGGATTGAAACCCGCGATCCTTATCAAAAACGACCTTGATTTCGCCTAAATCGGGGGGGCGCCCCCCTCCGCGCCTAGTAAGCAGATATTTTTTGCCCATCACGATTTAGTGTAACCCTGCTACCTGCCAAGCCAGGCCTACCCGCCTCTTTCACAAAAAAGAGCAGCGCTTTTTCCTGCGGCGCTGCTCTTTTTATTACCCGGATTACCCAACGTCCCCAGCTATTTAAACGAGGGCGTGGGAGGTGGTGTCTTTGAACTAAAGTTAGTAACGCTGCTGCCAGACGCTAAAGGTGAGTTATAGCATGGCAACATAACGTCATTACTCCAGACCGGTATAGCCTCGTTGCCGTTTATGGTTGCGTAAGCTATGTAACGAATAACAACCTCTACATTTGGATCAGGTTCCACGGGGCACAAGGCCCACTCTACGTTGGTTACGGTGGCCGATCCCTGGGGCGTATCTCCTACGGGAGCGGCTGCCGATGCCCCCTCCCCTTGTATCACGGTCAAGTTACCAACAACTGCCGAGCTTTGGGCAGAAAGAATAAGGTCTGGAACCTTGCGGGTAACGTCCGACGGCACATTAGGCCCCGTAACGCCAATAATTTCCGGTGGTACAAAGGGGCTGGCAATGCCAATTGCCGGAGGTACATATGACTCCCCGGCATCATTAATTTCGTTCGGCAGCGGAGCCACGGGAGCCCACTTTCCCCATTGGTTATCTTCACAAAGCATACCCTTTAAGCTGGAGGGCACAGAACCCGGAGAAAAGAGCACACACTGTGTTCCCTTTTTTCTTTCGTAACGCTGGGCAGTTAAAATTACATTGTTAACCTCCGGGTCTTTATGATCCCAACCGGCAATCAGGTTTGTTGGATTGTTTGAGGCCCGGGTGATGGAAAGTGCAAACGAGCTGGGCGCATTTTGCGGGCTAACTCTTATGGTTATGTTATCGGCTTTTACTGTACACGGGCCGTTATCTGCATACAATGTAACCTTGTAATCACCTACCGTGTTTGGCACAAAAATGGCACGGTCAGTTTGATCGTTGGTAGCCAGATTTTTCGTTTCTCCGGTTGGGCTGGTTACAATTACATCGTAATTTTCAGCATTGGTAATACTCCACTCCAGTGTAACCTGCCGCCCAATTGTTGTGCTTACGTCTATGGGGTTTTCCGGCCTGTATACAATTTGGTCAGAATCTTCCCGATCTAAATCAACGCCCAGAATATTAAAATAATTGATTACCGGCGCGCCATAAATGCCAAAAGTACACTCGCGCACCACCTCCAGCGTTATGCCCACAATTGGCCCAAAATAGACCCCCTGCGGGTTACGCATGCGCCAGTAGCTCTGGTGAATACCCGGCGTTACCGGCGCGTTCAGCAAGACCTCCACCACTGCTTTCTGGTTAGGTTTGCCCTCCGGCGCAATCAAGCGGTCGGGTTGCTGCACCGTATTTCGCCGGTCCGGCTCGTTGGGAAAGAAAGATTCAAAAGCCATTCCGCCCGACCCCATTGAGCGCCCGCCGTAGAAAGCCAGCTCATATCCCGGCCCCCAGGTACAGGTTCCGGTATTTTGTATCATCCACGCCCGGTGAACCAGCGTGCCGCCTGCGGTTTTAGCCGGGATCATATCCGGCTCTCTAATGGTGATCCGATCACTGGTATTGGGTGTATATACATCGATATAATCTGCTGCATCACAGACAGGCGGCCTCAATTCAGGCAGTTCTGCCTGGGTTGGGCCGTAAGGTACGCCAGGTATGGGGGGCGGCGGCGGATAAAATGGCGTGGCCGTGGGCGGGGGCGGCGGGGTGGGGTGTTGTCCCCCCCCCGAGATTGGCGTTGGCGTATCGGTGGCAATTACAATTGGGCTAACATTTGCATCTTTTTCTATAGTTGAGGAGCATTGCTCATTGCGGGCGTTAAAGGTAACTTTATGCCTGCCGCTCTCCTGAATGGGATATTCTATGCGCTCTACCCCGTTTTCGGAGGAAATGGTCTTGCTACTGCCGGACGGGTCCTGGATATTAAGCAGAAAGCTGTCTGCATTAGAAACATCCCACTCAATGACCAGAATTTCCCCAATCTCTTTGGCCAGAGCCACAGACACTTCTACATCAGCGTTGATCCCGCCAATATAAAATCGATTCAATGTTGGGGCGTTGGGGTTTGAAACCGGTTCACCGGGAGTATTGAAACTGCAAGAACTCTGCGCCTGAAACGCAGAACCATCTGCATTCTGGTTGGCCTGTCCACCCGGCAGAGGTGCAGGTGCGGGTGAGTCCCCTGTGGCCGGTGGAGCGCTTACAGCTTCTACCACTGCATTTTCAATAACCTGAACATTGGTAGTGAGTTTGTGCAGTTCCCGATTATTTATGTCTACGGCCACTACCTCAATGGTGTGGGAACCGGTTGTGTTGGGTGTCCATTCCTGAGTCACCCGGCCGTTGGCTGGAATATCGGCCCGTTGGAGCTTTTTGTTTACCAGCAGTTCAACCCGCGAAATTCCCTCAACCGCAAACCCGCTTTGAATCTGAACAGGGCTGTCCACCAGAATCCGGGTTTGGCCGGTTGGGGTAAAAATTCTCGATTGGGTGGGCACGCCGGCGGTTGATGTGGTGCCGGAACCACCAAGAAGGCCGCCAAATCCATTACAGGCGCTAACCAGCACACTGACCAGCAGAATAACCAAAACGACAGCCACTATTATTCGGTATTTGCTGTTTTTCATCAGTCTAATACTCCTCGCCGGAAAAAACCGGCGTCAGTTGGGGAATCAACCAACCGGATCAACTGTTATTGGGCCGTAAATTTAATACTGGCCGATTCTGTCGGGTCACCCAGCTTGTTGTATCCCACAACTTTAATGATGTAATCGCCGGGTTGTTTGGGAATAAATGGTTGCTCCGCCGTAAATATTTTCTGTTCAAATGGGGCCGCGTCTGATCTAATCATCAACCCACCATCACCGGCAGGGGTTTCAACGGCATACAACTCAATGTGAGACACGCCGTTTACCATATCTTTGGTGCGCGAGATTACCTTAATCTGGCGATTAACCGGCAGCGGTTGTTCCGGGGCCTTTACCAGCAGCCAGGTGCGAAATTCAGTATCAACTTCCGGCTGATTGCTGCTACAAGCCGAAAAGAAAACTGCACTCAGCGCCAACAGCAATAGGGTCCACAATGAAAACTTGGTGAACATAGCAGGCTTACTCCTCAATTAGCCATAAGTAGTGTCTGCCCAGAATTTTCAGGCAGACTGGGGGGCGCGGGGGGGTATCCCCCCTGGTTGGTCCAGAATTCCTAAAATTTTGGGCAACTCCCCATAAGTATTCCACTTTATATTATAATATGTCAAGTGAATATGTAAAGTTTAGTCTGGCATAATAGTTAAATATTGGATAGTCTCTTTTTTTATGCTACTATCCCGTTGGGCCGACCATTGGTATAGCGTAGGAAAGAAAATGCCTGTCGCTCAACTTTGGCTAAGGAAAATATGCTACCATAGTGGAGTATTTTTAGCCCAAGGATTTAGAAACGGCGGCGTATAACATGATGCAAGACACAAAACTGCCTGTGCAAGACGTAACCGAGCAAATTTTGGTTGAGCGCTGGCAAAACGACAACCCGGATGCTTTTGACCAATTGTACAGTCGTCACGCGCAAACCATTTACCGCCTGGGGTGGGCTATGTTGCAACAAAAACAGGCCGCAGAGGATGTGGTGCAGGAAACGTTTTTGCGCGCCCACAAAGCACGTAAGCGTTTTGACCCCAAACGAGCCGGTTTTGGCACCTGGTTGTACCAGATTGCGTTAAACTACTGCCGCAGCCACTTGCGCAAAAAGCGGCTGTCTGTCATTCCCTGGCTGTTAAAAACAGGCGAGCCGCCCAGCCTGCCTGATACCCGGCCCGGCCCGGAAAGCAGCGCACTGCGCGGCGAATACCAGCGACTATTGTGGGACGCCGTGCAAAAACTCAGCGCCCCACTCAAGGAAGTGGTGACTTTGCACTATTATTTGGAACTGCCGGCCGTGGAAATTGCGGCAATGTTAAATTGCCCGGAGGGAACCATCTATTCCCGGTTGCACAACGCCCGCCGCCGTCTGGCAGAAACCCTGGCCGAGCAGGGAATTACGGCCCCGGAAATACTTGAGGCTCAGAATGCGCACTAATCATGTTGATGAGCATATAAATGCTTATCTCGATAATCAACTTTCAGCAGAATTACAGCATCAGGTTGAGATTCATATAAAACAGTGTCCAGCCTGCGCCCGCCTTCTGGCCGAAGCTCGCCGGGTAGAGCGGGAATTAAAACCGGTGATGCGCGCAGCACTTGGGCAACCCGTTCTGCCGTCTCAATTACGCCATCAGGTGCAAACGTCCATCCGGGCGCAGGAATCGGGCAGATGGTTCTGGACAACGCCGGCCAGGTTTCTGAATGCCGTGGGCACGGTGGCAGTGGTTGCGCTGCTGGCCTTTGGAGTATACGTTGTAATTCGAGGGCAAATACCCGGACTTTCCCCGCAACTTTCTGCCGGCATCACGACGATGAGTTCCAGCCGGGGCGGCGGCGATAAATCGGCATCAACTGCTGCTACGCCAACGGCTACAGCCCAAACACAGTCTGCCCTGGTTGGCGCGGAGACAACCCCAGGCCGAATATCAAAAGGGGACAGCCTTTCTGTTGACCCCTTGCCACCGGCGGCTGTCGAGGTTGCCAATTCCTCTCCGGACCGAACAAAAAACGCCGACAAAATATCTGAAACACTGTCACCTTCCGGAGAGGGGGCCGCCGATATATCCGAAGAACCGGGGAGAGAGCAGCTTCCCGGCGGGACAATCGCTTTTGCGCTGTTTGATGGCAAAATGTACCAAATTCAGCTCATTAACCCTGATGGCACTAATCTTCGTCCTTATCCGCTGCCCGGCGTTTCCGAACCGGCCCTGCATCCGGGAAACAACGACACGGTGTTGGCCTTCAGGTCGTGGAATGACCCCGACGGCCCGCGCGCGCTGGTCAGCAGCGACCTGTTGGCCGAGCGACCCGAGTCGATTACCCATTTTTGGGAGGATGGCCAGCCCGATTGGTCGCCCACGGAGAACCGCATCATTTTTGCCTCGCAGCGGGAAAGCGACCGTCGCTGGCGGCTGTACAGTGTCTGGGGAGATGGCTCGCTGGAGGTCAACCTGCGCCGGGAAGGAAAATCACCTACATTTGCTCCGGATGGGTATCGGTTTGCATTTGAAGCGTGTGATGAAACGGGCAACCGGTGCGGGCTGTGGCTGACAGACCTGGAGCATAGCGAGCAGGAAGCCCACCGGTTTTTGGAGAATCAGTGGGCCAAAGCCCCCGATTGGTCACCGGTTTCGGAGGAGGTTGTATATATGGCCAACCCCGCCGGTAACTGGAATGTGTATGTAATCAACAGCGATGGCACAAACCTGCGGCGACTGACTGATGATTCGGCTTCTGATGGGCTGCCGGTCTGGTCACCAAACGGGGAGTGGATTGCTTTTGTATCGGACCGTGGCGGTCAGTGGGGAATCTGGCTGCTGCACGTGGCTACCGGCGCATTGCACCCCACCACAACATTTGAGGGCGGCACCTTGACTCCCCCCAATCGTACCCCTTACAGCGAGCAGGGCGAACGTTTCTGGTGGGACGAGCAACTAAGCTGGAACTAAACAATGAGTAATGAGTAAAGCTTGATTGCACTTCCGGTACTCACCCAACTCACTCAGCAATTTCCGTTTTGGAAACTGTGCCGCCGATAACCACCTGGCCGGACTGATTTTTGTCGGTGTCAGAGCAGAATTTACAGAACCTGCGGCGAATCAAAATTCTATCATTTCGAAAATTCTGCTCTGAAATGCCGACAATAATTGTCAAACCGGAAATTGCTGCAACTCACTCAACTTTTTCATGCCACTGTTTCAAATCCGCAAGATGTTCGGCGTAATGCTCCCAGGTTTCTGCAACAATCATCTGCTGAACAAAATCTTCGTTCAATCGCTCCGGGGGAAATTGTCGCAAGGCTGCCAGCAAAGAACGATGCGCGGCCCGCGCATCCTGCTCTACATCTTCCCAACTCCAGCTTTTACGTTCCTGATAAAATTCGTCGTTAAGGGCTTCAACATCCGGTTCTGCCTGTAGCGGGGCATCAGAACTATGGGATTCGTCCAGCAGTGAGGCGCAACGCCATTCCCAGGCGCCAATGTGGGCCAAAATATCTTTGGCAGACCAACCGTTGGGCTGGCTGCACTCAACAACGTGGGTTATCGGTACTCCCCGATACTTGCGGAGAATATCGGCATAATTGCTTTCTATCTGTTCTATCAAAGCTTCTCTGATGGTTTCCATCATGCTTATTTCCATGCCGTTTTCTCCCCTTTGATGACCCGCATGGCCCAATGAAAAATTTATAGGGGTATTGTTATCAAAACCGGCAAAATGTCAATGCCGGGGAGTCAATTTTTTGCGGGTGGTTATCTACGCCTGCCGGTAGCTTCTGGCGACGATACCGGAGAAGAAATTTAAGAACCCAACCACTAACCCACCGGGAATTAATACCCCGGCCAGCCCCGCCAGTATCAATACAATAATATTGATTACACCGGCGGCAATACCGGCTTTCATGCTGCCGATAAGCCCGGCGGTTTGGCTGCTAATTAGCTGATACGTGATTACAGCCGGCAGGCTGCCAATAAGCCCAAATGCCACCCCGATAGCCACCAGATAGACGGTTTTATCGTAATCATCCCGGCTGTGCTGCATTGCGCCGAAAGCAACCCCCGCCATCAGCAGGATGGCCGCTACGCTCATCACCGCCGATACACTGTTTGACAATAATTCTTGACCGGTAGCAAATCCAATGGAGATGCCTGCTCCGGCGGCCAGTAGCGCCACACTCACCCACAGCGGCCCGATGAGATGTTTTGCAAAGGGCAGGTCTCGCTGGCTAAACAGCCCGGTTAAAAACCAGCCCAGCCCCAACCCGCCGCTAATCAGCCACACGTTGGAGGGCGAGCCTCCCCCTCCCCAGGAAAGTGCCAGGATTAACGGCAGCCAGATAGCGGTGCTGAGCAGCCAATATCCCCAGGGCATAAGTTTAGTCATCCCCAGGCGCCAAACGGCCCAGCGCCGGCTCCGTTTGGGCGCCTGTTTGTCATTCAGCCGGAGCAGCGTTTCGTAAGCTTCAACGGCCTTTGCTTTGGTTCGCTGTTTTTCATATGCAATCGATAGCTGGATTCGCGGCCAGGTAAGCTGGGGGTCAAATTCGATGGCGGTTTGATACTCGCGGATGGCCTCATCCAGCTTGCGTTGCCCGGCGCACACCACCCCCAGGCCGTAGTGGGGCATGGCATCCTGCGGATCCAGCGCAATAGCCGCCCGATATTCTTTCACGGCCTGCTCCAATTTGTTCTGCCGGGTAAAAATGGTCCCCAGATGAAAATGCGCCTCGGCATCTTGCAGGTTTAGTTGAATAGCCGTCTGGAATTCGCGGATGGCGTCACTCAATTTGCTGCGCCGGGCGTAGATTTTGCCCAGATTGTTGTGCGGTTCCGCAAACGTCGAGTCAAGCTTGATAGCAATTTTATATTCCCGGATAGCCTTGTCCGGGCTGTTCTGCTCGTCAAATACCCGCCCCAGCCCATTCCGGGGCGCGGCCCATCTGGGCGCAAGCTTGATGGCCGCAAAGTAGTGCCGAACGGCATCGTTCCATTTGCCCTGTTCGGCAAAAATTTGTCCCAGACTGTTGTGCGGCCAGGCCCAGGTCACGTCCAGCACTTCGGCCACCTGAAACTTGCGGATGGCTTCTGCCGTCTGTTTCTGAGCCGCAAAAATAAGCCCCAGGCCAAAATGCGCCCAGGCGCAGGTGCGGTCAAGTTGCAAGGCATGGTTACATTCGCGGGCGGCATCCTCCAGATTGTGCTGGGCGACGTAAATCCAGCCCAGACCGGCATGCGCTCTGGCGTAATCCGGGTTGATGCTCAACGCCGCCTCAAATTCGATGAGGGCCTTGTCCGGCTGGTTGGCGGCGTAGAGAAGTTGCCCCTGCTCAACGTAATTTTCAACGTCGCCGCTGCCATCGCGCCCCCTAATTTGCCGGATGCGGGTCAGCGTGGCTTCGGCATCGCCCCACCGCTTCTGCTGAATCAAATCTTCCGCTTTGTCGGAGAGTCCGGCCAACAACTCCTGCTTTTCTGCGGCGTTGAGCTTGGCCGCCGCATCCCGGTACCCCGGATTTTCGCTCTGAATATTTTTTAGCCGAACCACTGCCTCTGCCCATTTTTCCTGCCGGAGAAAGGTGTCGGCTTCGGTGTACAGGGCGGCCCACCGCTCCTGTTTTCTGGCCTCCGCCAGCGTGATGGCCACGTTTTCGAAGTCGGGGTCGATGGCCCGAATCTCTTCAAGCTTGGCGATGGCCGGCTGCCACTGCCCGGCGTGAAGATGTTCCGTGGCTTCGCGCTGCAACCGCTCTAATTTTTGCGTGTCCAGCAGCTTGCGGGTGGAGGCCAGTTGCGCCGCCACCCCCCGGAAATTCGGGTTGATGACCCGAATCCGCTCAAAAATATCAATGGCTTCGGCCCACTGTTTCTGCTTTAAAAATAACTTACCTCTGGCGTACAGGTCGACCAGCCGGATTTGATTTTTTGCTTCCTGAAGATTGTGAGCCACATCCCGATACCCGGCATCAACGTGCCAGATGGCCTCAAAAATGTCGATGGCCTGCGGCCACCGTTCGGCCTTAAAATGGGTCATGGCGTCATTGTACAGTGGAGCCAACTGCTCGTCGTGGCTTTGCGGCGGCGAGGCATACCCTCGCAGCCGGTGGTAAGTTTCCCGCCGCGCCGGGTCGGAGAGGATTTGA
>CAYWSS010000135.1:0-10513 GCA_964460505.1 uncultured Caldilineaceae bacterium
TAGGCATCAAACCTAAAGGTTTGGACTCCTGTCCCATATTTTTTGAGAAGATACGATAAATTCGCCTATTCGCGCCATTTGCGATAAGATTTTTGGCTTAGTTAAAAAGTGCCCGGTAGTGAATTTGCAAATAGATATTTTGCTAACGGGCAAAATGAACCATGTCGAATTCCCTCAAACCGCCGCTTCATCCGATTCGGGTGGCAATACCAACTGATGCGCCGGGCTGAAAAACTGGCCGTAGGTTAAAAATGCGGCGGTCAGCCCGCTAAATGCCGCTGCGCCAATGAGCATATACATCACAATAATTTGAAGCTGTACCGCTTCCAGAGGCGAGGCTCCGGCCAAAATCATCCCGGTCATTGCCCCCGGCAGGGATATTAGCCCCACCGTTTTGGTTGAATCTACAATGGGAGTCATGCCCGTGCCCAAAGCCCGGCGAAGCTGTTGCCGGCCGGCTTGTTGTTTGGTGGCTCCCAAAGCCAGCGCCGCTTCAATTTGAGGTTTGTATGTTTTGATGTCGTCCCGCAGCCGCAGCATTACCAGCCCGGTTACGGTCATCGAATTGCCCACCACCATTCCGGCAATGGGGATGACGTAGCGCGGTTCAAACGGAAACACGTTTAACAACACCAGCAGCCCCAGCGTGAGGACGGCCCCTGTCAAAATCGACACGGTAGCGACGATTGGGCTGCGCGGCACACCTTTGCCTCGCTGCCCGGCGGTGTAACCGGCAATGCTGATCATAATCAGCACTACCAGCAAAATCCAGAACGGGCTTTTGCTGGCAAAGATAAGATTGAGCGCGTAACCGATGGCAATCAACTGTACAAAGGCTCTGGTCACCGCCACCAGCATATCCCGCTCCAGAGCCAGTTTTTGCCGGCGCGAAATGCCCATTGCCACAAAAACAAGGAACAGTGCCCCGGCAATGCGGGGCAGCCAGCCTAAACTTTCGATCATGTTAACTTTCTCCTCGGGCCGATGCTAATTTGCCTTTGGCAAAATCTTTGGTCAGGTGGTGATGCGTGCCGGAGAGCAGGTGCGACGGCGTGCCGGTTTCAACCACTTCGCCGTCGACCAGCAGCAGCACCGTGTCTGCTGTGCGTTCCACCTGTTCGATGGCGTGAGAAACCCACACCACCGTCAATCCCAGCGATTCTTTGAGATGACGAATAGTCTCCTCCACGCGAAAGGTGGCCGCCGGGTCGAGGGCGCTGGTAGGCTCATCGAGCAAGAGCACCTCCGGCTGGTTGGCCAACGCCCGCGCCAGGGCCACCCGCTGCGCCTGCCCTCCCGAAAGTTCTGCCGCCGGCTTCTGCGCCACATCGATCTCCAATCCGGCCATTTCCAACAGCGCCTCCACTTTTTTGGAGGGTAACTGCTGGTCTTGCAAGCCGGGCCCGTAGGCAATATTGTCAGTAACCGCGCCCTCAAAAAGAGCTGCGGTTTGAAACAACATTCCCACTCGCCGTCGCAGGGACAACACCTCAAGGGTGGTGATGTCCTGCCCATCCAGAAAAATTGCGTTGGCCGGCGGTTCCCACAATCTATTGAGGCAGCGCAGCAGCGTCGATTTGCCACTGCCGCTGGGGCCAATCAGGCTGGTAATTTCTCCGGCTGGAATCTCCACCGAAACATTGGTGAGAATGACTGAATTTCTGAGGCTCAAACTTAAATTTTTGATGCTGATCTTTGATGTCATTCCTGAATTCTACTAGAACTTAACCAGTTGGAAAACTTCTGCATCGAATTTCACGAATTATACGAATTTTTTATCTTGAATTAGTGAAATTTGCGCAATTCGGCGCGCATTGCCGCATCTGCATTGTGATTACCCAAAACAACAATGCCCCGCAGAATTTCTACGGGGCATTGCCAAATGTGGAAGGAGGTTATCAGACAGAAAAACTAAATCGAGAAATCTTCCATCCAAAAGGTCTGGTCTGCAATTTTTGGAACGGCCCGTTCAGTGCCGTTGGTTGGATGATGTTTCTCCAGCGTTTCTACCCGCGACATCAACGATTGCAGCGTAACCCCCACCAGGTCGGGCAGGCGGGTGTGATTGAGGTCTGCCGCCGGGGGGCGGTTTTTTTGGCCGCGCTTGATTACCCGGCCCGGAATGCCGACTACAACAGAATTGGCCGGCACCGGTTTAACCACAACTGCATTGGCTCCAACGCGACTGTCGGCCCCAATGGTGATGCCCCCCAAAATTTTTGCGCCGGCCCCAACCACAACCCCATCTTCAAGGGTGGGGTGGCGTTTTACCTTTTCGTTGCTGGTTCCGCCCAGCGTAACGCCATGATAAAGGCTTACATCTGCGCCAATTTCGGTGGTTTCACCAATAACAATGCCCATCCCGTGGTCAATAAAAAAGCCGGGGCCAATGGTTGCGCCGGGATGAATTTCGATGCCGGTCAGGAAGCGCATAATGTGAGAAAGCCAGCGGGCCGGCAGTTTGAGGTTGTGGTGCCACAGCCATCGCGAGGCGCGATGTCCCCAAATGGCGTGCAGTCCCGGATAACACAGCAAAATTTCCGGCACATTGCGTACGGCCGGGTCACGCTTAAAGATAACATCAATGTCACGTCTGATTGTTTTGAACATAACTCGCCTCCTTGTATAAAATGTTCGTAGACAGATGCGCAGCGCAGTGGGCCTTTGGTCGTTTAACGCCACTCCGCTATCGCTGCGAGGCTGACTACGAGCGGGTAATAGCTCTGAAAATTGGCCCTTACCCCCAACCCCTCTCCCAGAGGGAGAGGGGTGTCGCGCCGGCGACGGGGTGAGGGTAAAGATTTTTATTCCCGGTGTTGTCCCAATGAGATTGTTTGATTCCTGAATAAATTCTTGTTGAAACTACTCTGCCAAATCTGCAAAAAGGGCCGTACTCAAGTAGCGCTCTCCAAATGAGGGGATAATCACCACAATGCGTTTACCCTCATTTTCCGGGCGGCGGGCCACTTCCAGAGCGGCCCACATCGCTGCCCCGGCAGAGATGCCTACCAGCAATCCTTCTTCGCGGGCCATCCGCCGCGAGGTTGAAAAGGCGTCTTCGGCGGTTACGCGCACGACTTCATCGTACGCCTCGGTGTTGAGCACGTCCGGAATAAAACCGGCCCCAATGCCCTGAATAGGATGCGGCCCTTTTTTGCCGCCGGACAAAATCGGCGAGCCGGAGGGTTCAACAGCCACGGTGTGGAACGAGGAATTTTTTGCTTTCAATACTTCGCTAACCCCGGTGATGGTGCCGCCGGTGCCAATGCCGGCCACCAAAATATCAACCTTGCCGTCCGTGTCTCGCCAGATTTCTTCGGCGGTGGTTTGGCGATGGATTTCCGGGTTGGCCGGATTTTGGAATTGCTGCGGCATAAAATAGCGGGGATCAGAATCTACCAACTCCTGTGCTTTTTGAATAGCTGCGTTCATGCCGCCGCTGCCCGGCGTGAGAATCAGATCGGCCCCGTAGGCTCGCAGCAGCATGCGCCGTTCTTTGCTCATGGTGTCGGGCATGGTCAACACGCATTTGTAGCCGCGCGCGGCGCAAACCATGGCCAGGGCAATGCCGGTGTTGCCGCTGGTTGGCTCTACAATAATGGTCTCCAAATTGATGAGGCCCGCTTCTTCAGCGGCATCGATCATAGAAGCGCCAATGCGATCTTTTACACTTTTTCCCGGATTATAAAATTCCAGCTTGGCCACAACGTCGGCAACACCGCCCTCGTTTAAGCGATTGATGCGCACCAGCGGCGTGTTGCCAATCAATTCGGATACATTATCTGCAATTTTCATTATATTTCTCTCCTTAATTTTTAAGTGTAAATTGGGTAACTCCGGATTTCCGGAAATAAAAAAACTCATCGACATTACAACATGTTGCGATGAGTCTTATAAGCAAATAATTAAGGGCAGCCTGGTTTTGGGAGTAAATCAGGATCGGGTATTAAGTTGTCAAAAATTGAACACGCAGAGGGGCGGTGGCGCTCAACCGGCGTAACTCATCGCGCAGCATAGCAGGCAGCGGGTGCCGGCGATAGTCCGCTGGAACCATCGGCTACACCCGCCCCATACAGGTACAACACAATGCGGAAAAATGGTTACTATCCAGTTGAATTTGCGCTAAAAAATGGTGCCCCACGGCAGTTCTTTTCTTTCCTTAATCTTGTTGGTGGGTATTGTATTGAATAATTCCGGTTTGGGCAAAAGTGGCCGCAACCTACGCCGCCGCTGTGTCCGGGTTTGCTTGGTGGACGGCTCCGGTTGGGCAATGCCGGTTACGAAGTTCAGGCGGCTCCGGTAATCCGGCAAATTCCGGAATTGCTCATTGAAGATAAAACCGTGCGCTACGACGGGTTCAATATTGGCAGCCCGGTATTTTCTGGCGGCACGGTGCAGCAAGCCACTGGCGGCAATTCTGCCCGGCGGCCCCCGTGATTCTTACCTGGCAGAGCAGCGAGAATCGGCGGAAGTGTTATTTTGGCCCGGTTTAATTTTTGCCGCTTTGGGGCCGTATTTGCGGTGCCGGCAGTCGTGCTTGTCGTCGTGTTGGGCAATTGACGGCTTTTTGTTGGCCTGTTGCCCGCCGGCAGTTCGCCATCTGTCCTGCGGTTGTGCTACAATAACCCCAATCCATTTTGGATTTACGATTTCAGATTTGCGATTAGCCCTCATTTTGTTTTAATCGTAAATCGTAAATCGTAAATCGTAAATGAAAAAACTCTCCCGTCGTCGAAAAATTGCAACGTTTTTTATAACCACTGTTATTCTGCCGGGCCTGGTGGCGGTTGTTGCTGTTGAACATCAACTGTTGGTTGACCTGCCTCATCCTGAGCAACTGTACCAGCATACCACCGTGCCCTCTACAAAAATCTTTGACCGGCACGGGACGCTGCTCTACGAAATCACCGGCCCGCATCAGGGCGTGCATACCCCGCTGCCTCTGGACAAAATCCCGCAAGCGTGTATCGATGCCACCATTGCCACCGAAGATGCCAGTTTTTATCATAACCCCGGTGTGGATGCCTGGGCCATTATCCGGGCGCTGTACATTAACATTAAGGGGGGCGAGGTGTTAAGCGGCGGCAGCACAATTACCCAGCAGTTGGCCCGAAACCTGCTGCTATCCCCGGCAGAGCGGCGTGAGATTAGCCTCAAACGCAAGCTGCGCGAAGCAATCCTGGCCTGGCGGCTGGCCCGCATCTATTCCAAAGATGAAATCCTGACCCTGTACCTTAACGAAACCTACTACGGCAACCTGGCCTACGGGCTTGAAGCCGCCGGCCGCACCTACTTTGGCAAACATGCCGCCGAACTGGATTTGGCTGAATGTGCCATTTTGGCCGGATTGCCACAAAGCCCGGCCAACTACAATCCGCTGGAAAACCCGGACAGCGCCGGCGCGCGGCAAAATATTGTACTGGATTTAATGGTCAAGCGCGGCAAAATCTCCGCTGATGAGGCCGGCAGCGCTCGCACCGAAAAACCTGGCTTTGCGGCTATCCCGTTTCCCATTAAAGCCCCCCACTTTGTCATGTTTATTCGAGGTGAATTGGAGCGGCGGTACGGTCTGGAAGCTATCTACCGGCAGGGGTTGCAGGTGCATACCACCCTGGATTTAAATATGCAAAATACAGCCCGGCAAATAACGCGCTCCCGGCTGGCAGAGTTGAGCGAACGGCGTGACGGCGAACCGCCGAAAATCGTGCGTAACGCCGCCGTGGTGGTCATAAATCCACAATCCGGTGAAATTCTGGCAATGTTGGGCAGCCCCGATTATTTCTCTCCCCGCATTGATGGCGCGGTAAACGCAACCATGGCCACCCGCCAGCCCGGCTCATCCATTAAGCCAATCACCTACGCTGCCGCCTTCGACCCGGCCCTTGCAGCCCAATATGGCTATCGACCGCTGACTGCCGCCTCAATGATGGTGGATGTGCGAACCGCTTTTGTAACCAAAGAGGGGCAACCCTACGTGCCCAAAAATTACGATCACAAATGGCGCGGCCCGGTGCTGCTGCGTCAGAGCCTGGCCGGCAGTTTTAATTTAATTGCCGTAAAGGTGCTGGATTACGTCGGGCTGGATTCAATGACTGATCTGGCCAGAGCGCTGGGCATCACCACCTTTGATAACAAAGAATTTGGCCTGGCGTTAACGTTGGGCGGCGGCGAAGTGCGCCTGCTGGAACTTTCGGCGGCGTACAGCGCCTTTGCCAACGGCGGGCGGCGCGTGGAGCCGGTGTCCATCAGCCGCATCACCGACCACGCCGGAAAATTAATTTACCAATTGCCGCAGGATTTCAATCCCGGCCCCCGGGTAATGGACCCGCGCGCGGCCTATCTGATTACCGATATTTTAAGTGACGAGTACGCCCGGCGTTCTACCTTTGGGGCGGGCAGCCCGTTGCAATTAAGCCGTCCGGCAGCCGCCAAAACCGGCACCACGCAAGATTGGCGCGACAACTGGACCGTGGGCTACACCCCGGATATGGTCGTGGGCGTGTGGGCCGGCAATGCCGATAACGAACCGATGCACCACGTTTCCGGGGTTACCGGGGCCGCCCCCATTTGGCACGATATTATGGAGACGCTGCTCAAAGCGCGCCCCCTCCCTGATTTTCCTGTGCCGGATGGGCTGGTGGAAAAAACGGTTTGTGCGGATAACGGATTGTTGCCGGTGCAACAATTTAACATACCGCAATTAACCGTTAATTATTCAATTGATAATTTACAATTGACCCTTAACAAATTATCATTCAGTATTCCCTGTTCGCACACCATTTCCGAGCAATTCATTGCCGGTACGGAGCCGCGCCAGATTGACAATTGGCATCAATCCGTGGCCATTGACCGCCGTAACGGACTGCGGGCCGGCCTGAAATGTAGACTCAAATTTGTCACATTTCAGCCGTTTACCCGCTACCCCGCCGAGGCCGAAGCGTGGGCCGGCCAGCGGAATATTCCGCAGCCGCCGGCGCTGTATTCGCCGTTGTGTTCCGGGGGAGAGGCAGCGAATGAGCGAGTGAGCGAATCTGCAAATGGTGAGGTTGCCGGGCAGGGCAGAGTGAATGGGGAAAGCCGGGAGGCGCCCGGGTTGATTTTTACCAGCCCGGACCGGGGGAGTATTTTTCGTATAGTGCCGAACATCCCGCTGGACAAGCAGAAAATTCAGGTTCGGGTGCGCCCAACCGATGGGGGACGTGTGCAACAGGTTGTGTTGCGCGTAAACGGCCAACCGCTGGCCGAAACCTCCGAAGCATTGTGGCAGGTGGCGCCGGGGCGGTACATCTTTGAAGCATCGGGCGTCGATGCGACGGGGAACGTAGTATCTGCCCCGGCCGTTACCGTTGAGGTGGTGGAGTAGAACTGGTAGTTCGTGCCATTAAACCCATTGTGATATAATTTAGCCGAGATGAGCGATGATTAATCTGGCTGCCAACAAGGATGATTAGATGGCTGGAAAACTCTGGACGCCTGGCGTCTGCCAACCCGAAAATCCTGGTTTTATGGAGTTATGTGATGACTCTTGCTCCAATAATTACAAATGGTGCCGGCCACGAAGTGCTGCTGGCTACAAAGTTGTACATTCCCCAACCGCGCCCTAATCTGGTATCCCGACCGTACCTTGTGGCCCGGCTCAATAACTCGGTGCAGTCCGGTTGTAAACTGACCCTCATCTCTGCTCCACCCGGCTTTGGCAAAACCACCCTCCTCAGCGAATGGCTGCCCCTTTTTCGGTTTTCTAATTCAGATTCACAATTGGATGATTCCCAAATCGAAAATCGTCACGCGCCCTGGCAGCCAGTGCCGGGGAAATCGCAAATCCAAAATAGAAACGCTGCCTGGCTGTCTCTGGATGCCATTTATCCTAAAGTTGCAGGGGGGCAGGGGAAAATGATTCCCCGTAACCGGATAGTTAACCGGCTTAAGCCGATGAATTACCCGTTCCGGATTCAAATCCGGAACGATAGAAACCTGCAATAGGTATTCAACGTTTTATGGGCTGCGTTTCTGTTTCCCCTGCCTCTGTTGTATAATCTCCCAAGCAAAAACTTCAGCAATTCCCGTTTTGGAAACTGTGCCACCGATAACCATTCAGTCGGACTGATTTTTGTTGGTGCAAGAGCAGAATTTACAGAACCTGCGGCGAATCAAAATTCTATCATTCCGGAAATTCTGTTCTGAAATGCTGACAATAATTGTCAAACCGGGAATTGCTGCAAAAACTTAGAGGTATCTACTCAAGCAGGTCAATCCTTGCGAAGGTTTTTGCGATTTGTAACCTTCGCAAGGGCGGTTGAGCGCATAGAGATAAAATAGAAAAACACATGGAACAATCACACATTAGAAATTTTTGTATTATTGCCCACATCGATCATGGCAAAAGCACCCTGGCCGACCGGCTGCTGCAAGCCACCGGCACCATCTCTGATCGTGAAATGCACGAGCAGTTTCTGGACGGAATGGATCTGGAACGGGAGAAGGGCGTCACCATCAAAGCCTCGGCGGTGCGGATGGAATACACGGCCAAAGATGGTCAAAATTACCAGTTAAATCTCATTGATACGCCCGGACACGTTGATTTTACTTACGAGGTCAGCCGGGCATTGGCCGCCTGCGAAGGCGCAATTTTGGTGGTTGATGCCACCCAGGGCATTGAAGCCCAGACGTTGGCCAACCTGTATCTGGCACTGGATTATAACCTGGAAATCATTCCGGTGGTCAACAAGGTAGATTTGCCCTCGGCCCGGCCTGACGAAGTGGCTCAGGAAGTTGAGGATTTAATTGGCATCGATGCGCTGGATGTGCTGCCGGTTAGCGCCAAAACCGGCCTGGGCACCGCTGAACTGCTGGAGCGCCTGGTGAAACAGGTGCCGGCGCCCTCCGGAAATCCGGCTGAAGCGCTGCGGGCGCTGATTTTTGACAGCCACTACGATGCCTACAAGGGGGTTATTGCCTATCTTCGTGTCGTCGATGGCGAATTAAAGAAGGCGCAGCAACTTTACCTGCTGGCCACCGACCAGGTTGTGGAGCCGATAGAAATTGGCATTTTTCGGCCCAAAATGAAACCCATCACTCAGTTGAATGCGGGTGAGGTGGGGTACGTTGCCACCGGCTTAAAAACCATTCAGGATATTACGGTGGGGGATACCATTACCCTGAAATCCGTAACTTTGGCTGATTCCCCTCCCCAGCCATTACCCGGCTACAACCCGGTTAAACCCATGGTTTTTGCCGGATTTTACCCCACCGAATCGGAAGGATTTCCACTGCTTAAAGATGCGCTGGAAAAGTTGCAGCTTAACGATGCCTCGCTGGTGTACCAGCCGGAAACCAGCCAGGCGCTGGGCTTTGGGTTCAGGGTCGGTTTTTTGGGGCTGTTCCACATGGAAATTATCCAGGAGCGGCTTGAACGCGAATACGACATCGATTTGCTGGCCAGCGCCCCCAGCGTAGAGTACCAGGTTATAAAAACCGATGGCGAAACGATACTCATTGACAACCCCGCCGATTTGCCCGACCCCAGTACCATCGAATCCGTGGCAGAGCCGTGGATGCACATCAGCGTTTACACCCCCGCCGATTACATCGGGGCCATTATGGAAATTACCACCCGGCGGCGTGGCGAGTTCATTAAAATGGAGTATCTGGACGAAACCCGGGTCTTGATGGAATATTACCTGCCGCTTTCTGAAATGATTATTGATTTTTACAATCAACTGAAAAGCGCCACCAAAGGCTACGCCTCGCTGGATTATCGCTTTGAGAATTATCGCCCCAGCGATCTGGTGAAGCTGGACGTGCTGGTCAACGGTGACCCGGTGGATGCGCTCAGCGTCATTGTTCACCGGGAGCATACCTACCCCCGGGGGCAAAAACTGGTCAGTAAATTGAAAGAGGTTATTCCCCGGCAGCAGTTTTTGGTGCCAATTCAGGCCGCGGTGGGGAAAAAAGTAATCAGCCGGGCCAATGTAAAGGCCTTGCGTAAAGACGTGCTTTCAAAATGTTACGGCGGCGATATCACCCGCAAGCGCAAGTTGCTGGAAAAGCAGAAAAAAGGCAAAAAACGGATGAAGATGGTCGGGAGCGTTGAAATTCCGCAGGAAGCGTTTATGACCGTGTTGAAGCTGGGGGACGATTAGGCCAATAATCTGTTAGCCTTTTGTTGTTGAAAAATGAAGCCAGTGAAGCCTTCAATTTTTTCCGGTTTCTGCATGTCGAACATCTTTTGGAAAAATGTCCTGAAATAGTGCCGTATCCTGAATTAGCTCCGGGCTGGCGTGTTCTGCTATAGATGTTCAGAAAAACATTTTGAATTTTGTAGGGGCGAACCCTTGTGATCACCCCAAAGGGCAGGCACAAGGCGCTACCCCTAATTCTTACTCCCCCTTCTTTTTGGTTCCGGCTTGCCCGGGGTAGGAAAATTACAATCCTTATTGGGACGACTGAAGAGTGCAAAACTATACTGAGATTAGTTTGAAACCGGAACTTTTTAGAAAGATGAGGTGTCATG
>CAYWSS010000136.1:0-10507 GCA_964460505.1 uncultured Caldilineaceae bacterium
GGGTTTACTTGCCGTATGGCTCTACGGTGGTCACACCCGACCTGACAAACACGGTGGTGGTGACCGGCGTGCCGCTGGATAGCGCGGGCGATCCGTTCTCCAGCGGGGTCATCACCGGCAGCGATGTGGCGGTAGTTGATGTCGTCACCCCATCCATCCAGATTACCAAATTGCCGGCCACGCAGGATGTTCCCGATGGCGGCACGGCCACCTTCACCATCACCGTGGTCAATACAGGCGATGGGGCGCTGACCGGCGTGACCGTGTCCGACCCGCTGGCGCCAAATTGTGATCGGGCGCTGGGCACTCTGATGACCAACACCACCTACACCTGTACATTCGCCAACGTCAACGCATCCTTTACCAATACGGCCTCGGTGGCCGGGTTGCCGGTGGTGGGCAGTGTGGTCACAGATTCAGACTCGGCGGTGGTCAACAACGTCAATATCTCATTTGAAATCACCAAACTGCCCGCTATTCAGTACGTGCAGCCCGGCAGCGATGCCAGCTTTACCATTATTGTTACCAACACCGGAGACGTGACCATGACCACGGTTGCCATTTCTGATACCCTGGCTCCCAACTGCGACAATACGCTTACCAGCCTGGCTCCGGGCGGCGGGTCTACTTCCTACGGATGTACTCAAACCAGCGTCACCGCAGATTTCACCAACACGGTGGCAGCCACCGGCACCCCCACCATTGGCAGCCCGGTGACGGTATCTGATGATGCCTTTGTTGACGCCACCCCGCCGGATCGGCCAACGCTCAGCAGCCCACCGGATATGAGCTATACCAACAACCCCAACGTGATGTTCGAGTGGTCGGCCAGTGCAAACACAATCACTTACACGCTAAACATCAGCGGCACGTTAGTCGATGTGCCGGCCCCGGCGGTATCCAATACGGTGGCTCTGTCCGAAGGGGTGTACACCTGGACGGTACGGGCCATTGATGCCTACAGCCGCACTCTGGGCTACACCAGCACCTGGCAGGTAACGGTAGATACCACGCCACCCACCACCCCGTCGCCGCTTCTGCCGGCAAATGGCGTTGTGGTCAGCGATACAGCCCGGCCCACCTTCGAGTGGACCGCTTCAACCGACGCGCTTTCCGGGCCGGTCACGTACACCATCAGCATTACGGGTTCCGCTGGAAACACCACCTACACCCGCAGCATCACCCAATTTATTCCACCGGCCGATATGGCATCGGGGGTGTACACCTGGACCGTGCAGGCCACTGACCGGGCCGGTAACAGCAGCAGTTCCACAGTGTTTACCTTTACCCTGGAAGCGCCGGGGACCGTTCAATATCTGCCAATTATTTTGAAAAACTTCATTGCCCGACCCGATCTGGTTCCCATCAGCTTGATTGTGCAACCCTCTACGGGATTAACGGCCACGACACCGGTAGTGGTGGGGGTTGTGGTAGAAAATCAGGGCAACGCTTCGGCGCCGGCCAATTTCTGGGTAGATTTTTACATCAATCCCAGCCAACTTCCCACCGAGGCCGGCCACTTGTGGAGTCACCCCGGTTTCTGTGGTTCGCCATGTTACGGTCTGGCCTGGCAGGTAAGAGAAGCGCTGGCTGCGGGGCAGGTGATTACCCTGACCTCCAGCGGGCCGGACAGCGCGCACCTGATTCCCGACCACACCGTGTGGCCCGGATTCTTTAACAGTTCCGGCACACAGCGGGTTGGCGCATACGTCGACTCCTGGAACGGGACTGACCCGAATGGCTTTATTCCGGAAAGCAGCGAAACGAACAACGCTATGGGCCTGACCAACATTGGCGTAAGCACAGCCGGCACAGCCGGCGCGCTCAAATCCGGCAATGTCGCTCCACCGGCAATGCCGGCCAGACCGCTGCCAAAATAAAGCAGCTCTATTCTGCCCAACTCTTTTGACATAATGTTAGAAGGCTGGGTATAATGAAGGGTAAGGTAAAAGTTAGCAGAGAAGGGAATGGCATATGAAAACGCTGCTAAAAATAAGCGCAGTGGGAATTCTTTGTCTCACCTTGTTGCTTTTGCACAGGGTTGAAACAGTCCAAAATGTATACGCGCAGGAACCCACCCCCCGGCCACTGCCCGGCGGCGGAGGCACAGAAGGCAGCGGTACCGGTACCGGAAGCGGAGGCAGGTCCACCCCCATCCCCCCCAAAACCGGGCTGTATGGCTATGTTTACAACTACACCAGTGCGGCCAATGAGCCGGGCATTACCGTAATAGCCAAAGGTGATGGCTGGGGGAACGAAGCCGTTACCGATAGTAACGGTTACTACCACATTGGTGATCTTGGCTTTGGGCAAGGGGTTGTTAATTTACAATTGCCTGCGGGCGTTAACCCCGCAGCCCCCGATTGGCCGGTTCTACTCAGTGAGGAAGGTGGTCACCAGTTAAATTTGGGATTTTACTGGGACGATGAAGATCCGCCCATTCCGGTCAGGCTTTCCGGCGCGGCAAGCGGCAACCGGCTCACAATTCAGGTTGAAAACCGCACCGCCGAGACAGCCACCGGCGGGCATATCGAGATTATCTCTCCGGCAAGCATGCGCATCTCGCCGGTTATTCAAGCCAGCCAGGGGCAAACAGATTACGCCGCGCATCGATCCACCGTATCTCTGGGCGACATTGCCCCGGACAACATTGTTACCATCAATGTATCGTTAATCCCAACCGGAGTTTCCACCTCTTTGGGGCAAATGGCGCAGCCGGTACAACTATTCTTTACGTACAACCAACAGATTACCCCCCAATCGCTTCAATTTAATGTGTCAGCCCCCCTGTTTGAAACATCAATGTCATCAGAAACCGCTCAGGAGTTTTCACCAGCTCAACCGGCAGATTCATCTGCCGCAACGACTGCACCCGCCGCACAGTTGCCGGTTGCGGCTGATAAAACGCAGCCCGGCGCAGAAACGGAAGGTGATACCCCCCCATCGCAAGCAGAAAAAATCTCCCCGCTGCCCACTACCGGCGATGGCCCCCAATCAACCAACCTGGTCATCCTGATTTTAGCCGCCCTGCTGGTGCTGGGGTTGGGCATTGGCGGCTGGCATTCGATACGGGCCAAACGATAATCAGCACCCACCCGTGTAAAAAGGCCGGAGCGTGAAACTCCGGCTTTTTTTGTTGGTTGAAGATCAACAATTTTTCTATTCAATATCGTTGCTATACTGCTAACGGCCATAATCTTAACTTTTGACAGGCACAGATTCTCACAGATAAATGATTAAAATCTGTGTTCATCTGTGTTCTATTTAAAGCTATTAAAGGTTAAATTTGTGACCGTGCTGAGTATATATTGGCGAATAATATGATTACAGGGTAAAATAATCGACCCTGCCCCCGCTTTCATTTCAATCTCTTACACGATACTTTTTACAAAGGAGCTGAAAGAATGACAAAACTCACCAAAAATTCGCTGGGCGCGCGCGCCACTTTTGATACAGGCAATGGCGAGGCTTATATTTATCGCCTGGATAAATTAGAAAAAGACGGGTTTGGCAATATCTTTCGACTACCTTTTTCAATAAAGGTACTGCTGGAGGCCGTACTGCGCGAAGTTGACAGCTATGTGGTCACCGAGGCCGATGTAAAAAAAGTGGCCGCGTGGAACGCTGCCGCCCCCAAGCCGGAAGAAATTGCCTTTAAACCGGCCCGTGTAATTTTGCAGGATTTCACCGGCGTGCCCGCCGTGGTCGATTTAG
This sequence comes from uncultured Caldilineaceae bacterium, assembly GCA_964460505.1. Classification (GTDB taxonomy): domain Bacteria; phylum Chloroflexota; class Anaerolineae; order 4572-78; family J111; genus J095. Next base: position 3,715 of record CAYWSS010000136.1, read on the forward strand.
CAGCCATGCGCTCCGCAATGGCTCGTATGGGCGGCAATCCGCAAAAGATTAATCCGGTGGTTCCGGTTAACCTGGTCATCGACCACTCGGTGCAGGTTGATGTCTTTGGCCAATCCATTGCTTTGGAACGCAACGCCCAAATTGAATTTGAACGCAATCGCGAACGATACGAGTTTTTGCGCTGGGGGCAGAAAGCCTTTGATAATTTCAGCGTGGTTCCCCCGGCCAGCGGTATTGTTCATCAGGTTAACCTGGAATACATTGCTCGCGGCGTCTGGACTCGCCCCGAAGAAGATGGCGTGGTGGTCTACCCTGATACCTTGGTTGGCACCGACAGCCACACCACCATGATCAACGGCCTGGGCATTGTGGGCTGGGGTGTGGGCGGCATTGAGGCTGAAGCCGTAGTGTTGGGCCAACCCATTTATATGCTCACCCCGGAAGTGGTTGGTTTTAAATTAACCGGACAACTACGCGAAGGCGTGACCGCTACCGACCTGACCCTGACCGTGGTCCAGATGCTGCGCGAAAAAGGCGTGGTCGGCAAATTTGTAGAATTTTACGGCGCCGGCCTGAGCCGGATGGCCTTAACTGACCGGGCCACCATTGCCAATATGGCCCCCGAATACGGCGCAACAATGGGTTTCTTCCCCGTTGATGCGGAATCGCTCAACTACCTGAACCGCACCGGCCGCCCGCCGGAACTGGTTGAAATGGTAGAACGCTACACCAAAGAACAGGGCCTCTTCCGCACCGGCGACACGCCCGACCCCACCTTTACCGATACGCTGGAACTTGATATGGGCGAGGTGGTGCCCAGCCTGGCCGGCCCAAAACGCCCGCAGGACCGCATTTCCCTGTCGGACATGAAAGAGTCCTTCCAATCGTTCCTGACCAATCCGGTTGGCCCGCAGGGATTTGGCTTAAAGGATGAGGATTTGAAACGCAAAGGGGTCATCAAAGCCAACGGCCAACCCGGCGCAGAATTAGAGCACGGCGCGGTCGTGCTGACAGCCATCACCTCCTGCACCAACACCAGCAACCCCTCGGTTATGCTTGGGGCCGGCATCCTGGCCAGGAAAGCCGTTGAGCGCGGGCTGACCGTGCCGGCTTACGTAAAAACAAGTTTGGCCCCCGGCTCAAGGGTAGTCACCGATTACCTCAATGAAGCCGGATTAACGCCCTATCTGGAACAGTTGGGGTTCCACACCGTGGGCTACGGCTGCACCACCTGCATCGGCAACAGCGGGCCGCTGCCCAAACCCGTCGTCGAGGCCATCACCACCGGCGACCTGGTTGTCTCCGGCGTGTTGAGCGGAAACCGCAACTTTGAAGGGCGTATCCACCCCTACATCAAAGCCAACTTCCTGGCATCGCCGCCGCTGGTGGTAGCTTACGCCCTGGCCGGCACCACCGACATCGACCTGACCACCGAACCCATCGGCAGCGGCAAAGATGGAGAAACCGTCTACCTGAAAGATATCTGGCCCACCCACGCCGAAATTCTGGCCGAATACGACAAAGCGCTGAATCCGGAAACTTTCCATAAAGAGTACGATGGCATCGAAGAAAGCAACGAAAAATGGAATGCCATCCCCGTGGCTGAAGGGGCGTTGTACCAGTGGGGCGAGTGGTCAACCTACATTCAGGAGCCACCTTTCTTTGTAGATATGGGCGCGGATTCTTCGCCCATTGAGCCGATTTCCTCGGCCCGGGTCATGGTAAAGGTAGCCGACTCTGTTACCACCGACCACATTTCTCCGGCCGGCGCAATTCCCGCCGATATGCCTGCCGGAAGGTACCTGCAAGAACACGACGTAGCCCCGCACCAATTCAACTCCTTTGGCTCGCGGCGCGGCAATGACCGGGTGATGACTCGCGGCACATTTGGCAACATCCGCCTGCGCAACCAGATGGCCCCCGGCACCGAAGGCGGCTGGACCACCTACCTGCCCACCAACAAGGTGATGCCCATTTACGATGCCAGCGAAAAATACAAAGCCGACGGCACGCCGTTAATTGTGCTGGCCGGAAAAGAATATGGCACCGGCTCCAGCCGCGACTGGGCCGCCAAAGGCACGTTGCTGCTGGGTGCAAACGCGGTGTTGGCAGAAAGCTTTGAGCGCATCCACCGCAGTAATCTGGTGGGAATGGGTGTCCTGCCGCTGCAATTTAAGGAGGGTGAAAACGCCGACAGCCTTGGACTGACCGGCCAGGAAAGTTACTCCATCCACGTGGATGACACCCTGCAGCCGCGCCAGGATGTGCAGGTAGATGTCACCGGCGCCGGCGACCACACTCGCACCATCACCCTTATCTGTCGCATTGATACACCGGTTGAAATTGATTACTACCGCAACGGCGGCATCCTGCAAACCGTTTTGCGCAACTTCTTAAAAGAGAAAAAATAATTTGTAACTACTTAGGCACACGCCTTTGTAACCGCTATAATAACGCCCTTTTGCCGTTTTTACCCCCCCCTCAATCCCCCCCAATCGGGGGGAAGTTAGAGGGGGGTAAGTAGTTACGAAAATTCTAATTTTTTACCTGTCCAAATGGTTCGGGAAAGAATGGTCCGATGAAAAACCTGCCGCGCACTTCCCATAAACAGGCGGTTGGTGGTATAATTGCTGTTTGATTCAAAAGCCGGGGAATAGTGACGTGAACAAACAGTTGCCAAAAATAACAGTACTCAATCCGGTGGTCATGGCCGATAATCGGCGGGTGATGATGGAAATGGTGGTGGACAATTTACCGAACGCCGGCACCGGCGCCATCAACTTCTTCGACACCCCACCCCCAACACCCGCCAATCCAGAAGCGGAACCATCGCCACCCGCTAAATCTCAGAGCGATTACCCCGATGTTGAGTTAAGCATTTTAAACAGCGTGCAGCAAGAAGTCGCCAGTTTGATGATTATTGAACACAAAGAAACCCACACCTCGCTGACTCTGCACTTGCGTGGCGTAGATATCAACCAACAGTACACCGCCCGCGCTGAAATGACGCTCAACAACCAAAGGCTTGACCTTGTGGAAATCCCCTTCACCCTAAATCAGGCTGCTTAACCCATGGATAGTTTTCTTCCGGAAATTTACTGGACCAACCTGCTGATTATCCCCGGTTTATTAATTGGATATACGGTTCACGAACTGGGACACGCATTTACCGCCTACTATCTGGGCGATTTCTCGCAGGTTGAACGCGGCAAATTCACACTAAACCCGTTTCGTCACGTTTCCTGGTTTGGCTCCATTGCGTTTTTGCTGTTTGGCATTGGCTGGCCAAATCCTATGGAAATGAACGCTCAAAAATTCAGAGAGCGTCCCCTGGCGGTGGGCGCTATTGCCGCAGCCGGCCCCATTGCCAGCATCACCTTTTGTCTGGCCGCAGTCTTGATTACCCTGCTTTTTGCGGCCTTGCTGGTTTATTCCAGCGGCGCGACCACCGAAACTATTTTCCAGCTTCTTTTCCCCCCCACTACCGACCTGCCCCAAGCGCTGGATATGCAGGCCCTGGCCATGGCCTTTACCGGCAAACTTGCGGTGGCCAGTTTCTGGCTGGCCCTTACCAGTATACTGCCCTTGCCCACCCTTGATGGCTTTGTTATTATCGTCAGCCTGTTTGCCTATTTCCAAACCCGCAAGTCCGGCCCACAACCACTTCAGCAAGCCACACCGGCATCGCCGGCAGCACCGGCAGCACCGCCCCCCCCTGCTCCCGACGAGAAACGTTTTATCCCGGTAAACCAGTACAAGCGCCGAAACAACATCTCTGACCTTCACTTTAAATTGGGGGTGGAATACCACGAGGCCAACAAATACGACGATGCCATTGCCCGCTACCGGCAGGCGCTGGCTAATGATAAACAGTTTGGCCCGGCCTATGTAAATCTTGGCTTGGCCTACCTGGCCAAGGGCAAACGCCGGGAAGCCATTCACGCCTTCAGAGGAGCAATTCAGTTTGCCGATGACCAAAAATCTCAACAGGCGGCGTGGTACCAGCTACACCAACTGAGCGATATAACGCCCATCGACCACAACGCCCAGGAAAATATTGCCGAAATGGGAGCCGCACCCTGGACTGACACCAAACCCCGCCCAAACTGGCTTAGTTTAGGCGTTGGCACCGGGCTGATATTAATTGGAGGAATTGTTTTTTACAGCTATCTGTTTAACGGTTTGGTACAGATACTTCAGGTTTAACCAGCTTTGCAATTCTCTCTACTGCCAACCGTTACCCAAAACTCTTTGCAATGAGCCACCATTCTGCCCGCCTCATCCGTATCCTGCTTGTTTTGTTGATGATTGGATACGCCACATTTTTTTCCATTCAACTTATTTTACATTATCAATCATTCGGTTCCCGCGCGCTGGATTTGGGCAACATGGGGCAATCCATCTGGAATACCTCGCAGGGCCGGCTTTTTCACCAGACTAACCAACCCGGCGCCACCAGCCGCCTGAGTTTGCATGTGGAACCTATCCTGATTCCAATATCGCTGCTCTACTACATTTATCCCGGCCCGGAAATTCTCTTTATCTTTCAAAGCATCGTGGTTGCGCTGGGCGCCATTCCCGGTTTTGCTTTAGCGCGGCGCATATTTAAAAGCGACGGGTTGGCCCTTGTTTTTGCCATAGCCTACTTACTGATGCCCGCCGTGCAAGCCGCCACCCTGCTCGATTTTCACGCCGTCACCCTGGCTCCCACCTTTTTACTGGCCGCCTTTTATTTTATGGAAACCAGACGCGCCGGCTATTTTGCCCTCTTTGCCGCGTTGGCCGTGGCCTGCAAAGAAGACATCACCCTGCTGGTTATGATGATGGGTTTGTACGCGCTGCTCATCAACCGGCAGCGGCGGCTGGGCCGGGCCACGCTCGGCATCTGCGCCGGCTGGGCCTTTTTAGCCGTGTTTGTCATTCCCCCCATGTTCGCCGGCACCGAAAACATCCACTGGAATCGATACGGCCATCTGGGCAACAGCCCGGCCAACATTGTGCTGAATATGGCCCTGCAGCCCCAACTATTTATCAACCATCTTATTGCCGTAGACGCGGTGGGGTACTTCCGGCTGCTGCTGGCCCCCACGGCCTACACCGCCCTGCTCAATCCGGTAACGCTGCTGCTGGCGCTGCCGTCATTGGGCATTAATCTGCTCAGCAACTTCCCGCCGATGCAGCGGGTCAACTCACTCATTTACGCCGCCCCAATTATCCCCGCCGTAATGATAAGCAGCATCTACGGCACCCGCAACCTCCAGCAATTCAGCAAATGGGCGAATCAGCGAATGAACGAACCGGCAGTTTTACAATTCATCCTTCGCCATTCATCCTTTATCCTTAGCATGATTATCCTCGCCGCCACCCTCATCTACCACGCCTATTTTGGTTTTCTGCCCGGAGGCGGTCAATTCAGGGGTTGGGAAGCGGTGACAGCGCACCATCGCCGCAGCCAACAGATATTTGCCCAAATACCTGCCGAAGCCCGGCTCTCGGCCCAGGACCGGCTGAATCCTCACCTCAGCCGGCGCAAAACGCTCTACATATTTGACCGCGTGGATGACGCCGATTACATTGTGCTGGACGTTACGCAAGACTCGTGGCCGCTGCACCCGGTAGCGCTGCACCACCGGGTGCAGCAGTTTTTTGAGGGCGGCTTCGGCATTGTTGACGCCGGTGACGGCTATCTGCTGCTGGCAAAAAATCCGCCCGATTTGCCCACTACCCTGCCCAATAAATTTTACAGCTTTGCCCGCGTTTCCAACCCCAAAAATTTTTCTCCGGCCTATCCGGTTAACGTTACTTTTGACGACAAACTCCAACTTCTGGGCTACGATTTGACGCTTGGGGCGCACGAAAAATTTTTACCGGTGATTACGCTTTACTGGCGCGCGCTGCAACCGCTGGATAAAGATTATGCGCTGTGGCCGTTTACCCTGGACAGAAGCGGAAACATCATCGAGAATCCGGCGGAGCGCCCGCTGGTGGCCTCCATCTGGTACCCCACCTCCCGCTGGATGCCGTCCGAGATTATCGCTACCAGTACCTTGCCCTTTGACCTGGCCCCAAATGAAGGTGATAAATTTACATTGGCCGTGGGCGTTGCCACCGGAGATTGGAACGACCCGGCCCAACGCCTGCCCATTAGCCGGGTCGATGACCGGCTGAATATCTTTGAAAACAAAAGCTGGGCCAGATTGGGCAATTTCCAACGCACCGGGCAAAAAAGTTACCGGCCGGTTTCAGGGGAACCTATTTCTCCACAGCACTCGCGCCAGGTTCAATTCTGGAACATCATCAACCTGCGCGGCGTTGACCTGCCCCAAACCACAATCAACCCCGGCGAAGCCCTGCCCTTCACCCTTCACTGGCAGAGCGATGCCCCCATTACAGTAGATCTGACAACCTTTGCCCACCTCATCGACAGCAGCGGCAACGCGGTGGCTCAGCTTGATTGGGGGCCGCAGGACCGGTGGGGCTATCTCCCCACCAGCGCCTGGAACGCCGGCCAAGCGGTCAGCGACAGCCAAACCATCCCCCTCCCCAATGACCTGCCGCCCGGCCAATACCGGCTTGTGGCCGGCTGGTACTACGCCCCCACCGGCGAGCGCCTGCCCATCACCGGCAGCAATTCTGCCGCGCCCCCCGGCAATGTGGTAGACCTGGGTACTATTACAGTAAAATAGTTCAAGAGACAGGCTGCCGCCGGACGGGCATCGGGCCAAAAAACTTGATGATGCTTTCAAAATCAAGTATCATCAGTATCATAATTGTAACCCTAATCCCCGGCCCC
>CAYWSS010000137.1:0-10499 GCA_964460505.1 uncultured Caldilineaceae bacterium
AACCTGCCCAAGGGGTGATTGGTAACCTGCGGGGGCCGGGCCAACCACACTGATTTCGTCAATGTCAAAAATGCCGCTGCCGTTGTTTATCCATTTTTTCCAGCCACGGATAAACACCGTTATTTCATCGGTTTGGGCAGTAATAGTTGTATCAAAGGTGTCTATTTGGTACGCTTCGCCACCGGTAAGGGTGAGGGGTTGCTCATCCCAGGGAAATTCTTGCCATGCCGCCGGGTCAACCAACTCCCAGGCCGTATCTCCATTGTAATCGATGGCATACTGCAAGCGATACCCGTAGTCTGATGCTTCGACGCTGCCTTCTTCTGAGCGGATCAACCCTTTAACCGTTAGCTTGTACTGCTGCCCGGGCACCACGGATATTGTCTGGTAAATTCCGGCATACCGATCCTGATCGAGGGCCTCTTTAATTTCGAGGCGTTGGGCATATTGGTCGCCGGGAACCACCGCCGGCCAATCATCGTAATTCCAGCCCACGACGGCATTACCGTTGCTAAAACCGCCCCAACCATAGCCAACGCCAAACTCCTCTTGAAACCCACCTTCAAATCCACCGTTTACGATCAAATCCTGAATGGAAGTTTCTCCCTGCTGAGAAAAGGCCGGAACCGGATAATAAACCACCAGAAAGCCCACAATCAGCAACGATGCCACTGTCCTCATAAAAATGCCAATCTCTGCTGTTTTCATAATCACTCCTCCCGAAGCTTCATAAAGCAGCGGTTTTCAGCATAAAATACAAAGCGCCTACTTTACAACTTCAATTTTACATAACTTTTTAAAACTGTCAATTACTTGTCATAATCCTAACGGGCGATTACCCATACTACATATTGGGTATTGCTGACGAACATCCCCAATATGCAGGCGTGACAAATACGCCGTTTGTGCTAAAAATCAGCACGATGGCGAAAATTTAATTAACCCGGAGGATATGCGAATATGCAACCCTGCTACCCCTATCGCCAAATTTGGAACCACTGCTGCCTAATGTTGTTGATTACCGTGAATCTGGCTATAATCCCACCAATTTGCAGAAAGGTTTATATTATGACCCATCAAGAATCAAGGTTCCACGCTTCGGCATCTCGCCTGGTAATTTTGATTGCCGGAGATTTGCTGGTGCTTTTGAGTTTTGTACTCATTGGGCGGCGAAACCATGCCCTGTCTGCCACCGATATTGTCGGGGCGTTGTATACGGCTGTTCCGTTTGTCATTAGCTGGTTTCTGGTTACGCCGTGGGTTGGCATTTATCGAGCCGATGTGAGTCAGGCAGCATCAAAACTTTTGCCCCGCCTGCTATTAGGTTGGGCCATAGCGGTGCCCCTGGGCCACGTTTTGCGAGCGCTCTTGTTAGGGCGTCCAATTCCGGCAGGTATTCCCCTGACATTTGTGCTGGTATCGCTGGGATACATTGGCCTGGTGATGTTGGCATGGCGCATGGGCTATTTGTGGTGGGCCAACCGCCAGCAAATCAAGGCCATGAAAGAGGCAGAATTGTGAGCCAGCCCCGCCGCCCATGGTGGTTATTAATTAACCAACCGGCCGGGTTAGTGACCACGGTTCAAGAGCAATCCAGACCCGGCGAACGTGTGTTTGTTATCCGCGGTGAGCCGGTGGTGCAGGGTCTGGCCTGGCTTACTTGCGGCCCGTTGAGCGCGCTGGCAATTGTGGCGTTATTTACCGGGCTGGCTATAACGCTCAATCTGCAAGTAATGTCGCGGGCAGGGCGCGTTTTGTTTGTGGCGGGATTCCTGATCCTGCCGGCACTGTTTTGGGGGATTACCGTGGTGGTGGCCAATCGCCTGTCGGCTAAACATTTGGAAGCCATAAAAAAAGCCGGGGCTCAGGAATGTGTCCTCCGTTTAGACCAGAAATGTGGCCGGGTCTTCTATCGGAACGCGGCTGAAACTGACGAAATAATGCTGGAATATTGCCACATTCAGCGAATCCACGTAACACCGGCTATTGGCGCTCGCGATGGAAAATCGATGCTCCTCTCGCTGGAAACGGATGAAGGCACCGTGCTGCTGCTTAACCAGCAGTTGGGGACACATCCTCAAAAAGCGGATTTGGCTCAAGAAATTGAAACCTCACTGCAAAAATATACAGCAAAAAAAAATCCCCCTCAAATTGAGGAGGATTTTTGAAATTAACTATTTGATGCCTAATCATCTTCCAGTTCAACCTTGATTTTGCCGCTAATTACCTGGGCCTGAATTTCTTGCATAATGCCCTGAATAGGCGGAGTAACCACTTTTGATACACTGGGGCGAATAGGAGCCATCATCAGGCCACCTTCAGCAAAGCCGTAGCTCTTGGCCCCCCCCCCTTCAAATTTATCTTGCAGCACATCCTCAATCACATCGATTACCGGGCGCCCAACATTTTTAATGCGGCTGGTCAAAACCGCCTTAGGCGCCAGATAACTGTGATCGCCCCCGGTGCTGATGATCCATTTGCCAAAATTCTTGGCTGTATCAATGGCGCCTAACCCGCACCGTCCTGCCACCTGATAAATAATGTCCGCGCCCAGCATATATTGCGTTTCGGCCAGCAGCGCCCCCTTTACCGGATCGTCAAACTCACCGACGTAATCAGAAATAAAACTTATTGAGGGATCGACGTTTTTTACGCCCTGAGCAAAGCCCAATTCAATGCGGCGCACCACCGGCGTTACACCTCCGCCCATAAAACCAACGATTCTGGTTTGCGTGACCAGGGCAGCCAAAACACCAACCACAAAATCTCCTTCGTATTCCCTATAAATAGCCGACCAGACATTATCCCCTTCGCCGGCATAATCAACCAGAGCAAAACGCTGTTCCGGATACCGGGCTGCCACCTCGTTTATAGATGCGGCATTACTATATCCAACAGCCACAATCAAATCAAAATCCAATTTTGCCCAATTCTCAATATTTTCAGTGTTCAGCATCGGATTTTGCCAGGTGGAATACTCAAAATCTATATCATGTTTTCGCTGCGCCTCTTCCATGCCGGCAAACGCGGAATCGTTAAATGACTTGTCCCCTAATCCACCGATACTAAGCTGTAAGCCTACTTTAAAGTTATTGGACATAACGGTTTCATCCCTTAGTTTGTATTAAGTAAGATGCTGTTATCTCTAGCTTACCAAGTGCTCCCTTAAAAAGCAAGCATTTTATGCAAAATGTATGATGAGAGTAGTGGGGAAAGTGTTAATCATACATAAACCCGAATTCTAACTTCTATTATAACATTGCTTACAGTTTGTTACCAAAAGACCACCTTTATTTCAATTTACAGAGCTGTTCAACCGGCATGTTAAATATGGGGAGAATAGCGGCAAAACGAAATGCCTCCAGCTAATTCTAATGAATTCTAACCAATTCTAACTATATCTAACCATTGTGCATACCAGCCAGTCTTTCTTTGACTCGGTTAGATGCCCATGCTAGAATATGGCCTCTTTTCTGCCTGCTCTTTTGCCTCTACTGCTGATTAGATATATCCCGGCACGACGACGTGCCCGGAAACTTGAGTTTTTAACACCAAAACCGTATGCGTTTACCGAATCTGTCTCAGCGAACCTCTTTAATCGCGGGTATTCTTCTTATTACCGCGGTAATTCTGGCTTGTGGCACTGATGCCCAATCCGAGGTTGGCCGCGTTATAATCCTGACCCGGCTACCCACACTTACCCCAACGGTTGGCGCGGTGATGGATTCTGCACCCGAAGCAGAAAGCGCATTGCCGGAGGTTGCTCAAGCAGCTCCACCGGCACCCACTCCGCAGGGTGCCCCGGCAACAGCGCCCACAGACGTGCCTCCGCCCCCGGCCCAACAGGCCGCAGCAGCATCTCCATTAGAGCCGTCCTCTCCCAATCAGGAAACAACCGATCCCCCGGCCCCTACCGCTATCGTGGCCGAGATTGAACCCACGCCCGAACCTGTACAGCATACCCCCGGCTGGTCATTTGCCGGCGTGCAAATTGTCCCCAACCCATATGAGGATGGCCTCTTGCTGTACGGTGATATGATCAACGGGACCGGCACCGCGCAGGAACTGTCTCTGGTTACCGGTACGTTTTACGATTCGCAGGGGCAGGTGGTTGCCGGGCAAGACAACACTGTAGATTACTGGCCCATCGACATTGTTCCAACTGAGGGGCGGGTGCCTTTTGAATTGACCGTGCTTGATGCTCAGAATGTTGCCAATTATAAATTGATTGTGCAAGCCCAACCGTCTGACCGCGCCCCCCAACAACAATTTGAGTTTCTGAATGTTGCCCCATGGAGCGAAGAAGGTATCTATTGTTTGCAGGGAACCCTAAAAAACCCTGGCGACCCCGTTCACGATTACGCCGTGATTGTGGCGGTTGTGTACGACAGCCAGGACAATATCATAAGTTTTGGCGAGCACTACGAACCCGAACCGGAAAATGGCCTCAGTGGCACTCCGCTGGAATTTGAAGTGTGCGCCGAGCTTGTTAGCCCGGATATTGCCCGCTACGAGTTGCGGGCCTGGGGGGAGTAGGAGTAGCCAAATTGAAGGGAGGTGGAATAGCCACGTAGGGAAGTTTTTTCATGATCACATTTATCGAAATTGAATCAGGAGTTGCCTGTTTTCAGGGCAATACATCGATCAAACAATTTGTACAGGAGTACGTGAGGAGAATTTTTGTGAATAGAAATAGACTAACCTTTGCTTCAATGATAAAGGCATTGGGCCTGATCCTGGGCCTGGGCCTGGTCTTGTCCATCCGGACAGTGCCGCTTGTCCGAGGCCAAACCGCCGTCTTTATCAATGAAATTCATTATGATAACACCGGTACTGATGCAGGTGAGGCCATTGAGATTGCCGGGCCAACCGGAACGGATTTAACCGGCTGGAGTATTGTGTTATACAACGGCAGCAACAGCGGGTCCTATGGCACAATTTCCCTGAGTGGAACCATTGGCAACTTGTGTAACGGGTATGGGGTGGTTGTTGCTTCCGGGCCATCCATACAAAACGGTTCGCCCGATGGTTTGGCGCTGGTTGACACCTCAAATGCGGTGGTTCAATTCCTCAGCTACGAGGGTTCAATAACAGCGATCAATGGTCCTGCCAACGGAATGTCCAGCGAAGATATTGGTGTTAGCGAGGCCGGCAGCAGCCCAGTTGGCCATTCGCTGCAGTTGGGGGGCACCGGTACAACCTACAGCGATTTTGCCTGGAATGTCTCGGCCCCTAACACCTTTGATGCCTGCAACACCGGCCAAACCTTTAGCAGCGGCAGCACCGAAACTCCCCCCACGGTGAACGGCACCACCCCCGCTGACACCGCTTCCGATGTGGCCATTGATGCCAACATTGACATCAACTTTAGCGAGGATGTAACTGTTAGTAACGACCCCGGCCCCTGGTTTGATATTACATGCACCAGCAGCAGTGGCCACACCGCCGGCGTTACTGGCGGGCTGCAAAACTTTACCCTTAACCCCGACAGCAACTTTACCAAGGGCGAAACTTGTACCGTTACGGTCACGGCTGCTAACGTAACCGATGTTGACAGTGACGACCCGCCGGACAATATGGCAGCAGACTACGTTTTTAGTTTCACCGTAGTTTCAGACACGCCGCCACCTCCTGTTGTCTCAATATCCGAGATTCAAACCCCAACGGATGGAAGCGATGCGTCCCCGTACGCGGGGCAGGCAGTAACCACCACCGGTATGGTCATTGCTGTATTCTATAATGGATACTTCATCGAAGAGCTTGCCGGCGGGCCATGGAGCGGCCTGTGGGTGTTCGACTCTGGCAACACTCCGGCTGTTGGAAATTTGCTTCAGTTAACCGGCACCGTGGATGAGTATTATGGGCTAACTGAACTCATAATGGGAGAGACCGGTTATCAGGTAATGCCCGGCGCCCCCCCGCCGCCCCCCGCACCGGCAGTAGTTACAACCGCCGGCGCCAACAACGAGCAGTGGGAAAGCGTTCTGGTTCGGGTAGAAAATGTTACGGTTTCCAACCAGGATTTGGGTCACGGCGAATGGTCGGTAAACGACGGCAGCGGTGATGTTATAGTTGATGACAAAGGCAGTTACACCTATCCGCCGGCCAACGGCGACGCCCTTGTCTCTATCACCGGCCCCCTGGATTACGCCTATGGCGCGTTCAAAATCCAGCCGCGGGACGACAATGATATTCTCCTGCCTGTACCCCCTGCTGCCCTGGTCATCAACGAGGTAGATTACGACCAGCCCGGTACCGATACCGCCGAATTTATTGAAATCAGGAACAACAGTGATGCGTCCGTTAATTTGAGCGCCTTCACTGTTGAGTTGATAAACGGAAATAATGATTCTGTTTATCGAACTATTTCCTTGCCCAACGAAGAGCTAACCGCCGGTGATTATTATGTAATTTGCAGCCGCAACAATGTAATTAACTGCGACATGAATCTTGACGTAGACAACCTGATCCAAAACGGCGCCCCGGATGCAGTGGCCCTGTTGCAAAATGAAGAAGTGGTGGACGCGGTTAGTTACGAAGGTGATGTGGCCGCACCCTATGTTGAGGACAGTGGCGCAGGATTGGCAGATAACGTCGGTGTGGATTTCGCCGGAATTTCCCGTTTCCCCGATGGGGCAGACACCAATCAAAACAATATTGATTTCAGCCTGCGCTGTATCACCCCCGGCAAAGCCAACTCATCTGACGCCGGCGGCTGTGAACCTCCCGCAACAGAAGCCTGCGGCGACGCCATCACCCCAATTTACGCTATTCAGGGTGACGGCGCTGAAAGCCCCCTGGCAGGCCAGCCCGTTTCCACAGAAGGAATTGTGACGTCACTCTTAACCAACTCCGGCGGTGGCGCCAGCGGATTCTTTATGCAAGACCCCACCGGCGATGAAAATGCAGCCACCTCTGACGGCATCTACGTTTACGCTCCGGATACGACGGTTGCCGTGGATGATGCCGTTCGCGTGGCAGGTGTCGCTACAGAATACAACGGGTTAACAAAAATTGGAAACACCAGCCTAATTCTTGCCTGTGGTACCGGTGCGGTACCGCCTGTGGCAGTCGATTTGCCCGGCAACCTGGAACCGTACGAAGGCATGCTGGTAGTCTTTCCTGAACCGCTTACAGCCGGCCAAAACTACTTTCAGGGGCGCTACGGTCAGGTTACGCTCTCCTCAGAGGGGCGATTGTTCAACCCGACCAATCTCTTTACCCCCGGCAGCCCTGAAGCAGTTGACCTGGCCGCCGGAAATCTGCGACGGATGATTGTGCTTGATGACGGCACAACCGCTCAAAACCCATCGCCAATTCCCTATATTGGGGCAGACAATACCCTGCGGGCAGGCGATACGGTTGCCGGGTTGACCGGTGTTGTCGACTATGGCCCAATCAGCTCGGGCAGCAACCCCAATTATCACTACAGATTGCAGCCCACATCAGAAGTTAACTTTAGCCGGGTTAATGAACGCACCCCGGCCCCCGATGCTGTTGGCGGTACGCTAAAAGTAGCCAGCTTTAATGTGTTGAATTATTTCAGCACCCTTGATGGAAATGGCCTACTCTGTGGCCCGTTAAGTGATCAGGGATGCCGTGGGGCAGACAGCGCAGCAGAATTTACCCGGCAGCGTGACAAAATCATCAGCGCCATTTTAGCCATAGATGCCGATGTTGTGGGTCTGATGGAAATTGAAAATCATCCCACGGATGCCGCCATACAAGATTTGGTCAGCGGCTTAAATGATGCAGCCGGCGCACCTGTGTATAATTACCTCGCCACCGGGCCGCTAGGCTTGGATGTCATCCGGGTAGCATTCATCTACAAGCCTGCAACGGTTGAATTGGGCGGCAATTTTGCTATCCTTGACTCGTCCGTTGATCCCCGGTTTAACGATGACAAGAATCGGCCGGCGCTGGCCCAAACCTTTAAAGAAAAAGCAACGGGCGAGGCAGTTACCGTAGTGGTTAACCACCTTAAATCAAAAGGTTCCTCCTGTGAAGATATTGGTGATCCCGATTTAGGGGATGGGCAAGGTAACTGTAACCTTACCCGGCAGCGTGCCGCAGAAGCCATGGCCGACTGGTTGGCTACCAATCCCACCAACAGCAGCAATGCAAACGCGCTGATTATCGGCGACTTGAATTCCTACGCAAGGGAAGACCCGATTACAGCCTTAAAGAATGCCGGCTACACCAATTTGCCGGAATTGTTTATGGGTGCAGAGGCTTACTCCTATATCTTTGACGGGCAGGCCGGATATCTGGACCACGCGCTGGCCTCACCCGATCTCTTGCCGCAGGTGGCGGGGGTTACAGACTGGCACATCAATACCGACGAACCATCCATAATTGATTACAACCTTGATTACAAAACTCAGGACCTGTATTCTGCAACCCCCTACCGCGCCTCCGACCACGACCCGGTCATTATTGGGTTGGCCCTGGCACCACCGGTGCCACAATGTAACGGCGTGGATGCCACCATTTACGTGGATAAAAACGGCAAGGTCGTTGGCGGCCCGCGTAATGGACGCACCCACAAACGTTATCTTATCGGCACCTTTGGGGACGACGTAATTGTTGGTACCAACGGCAAAGACATCATCCTGGGTCTCTTTGGCACCGACCTCATCTGCGGTCGTGCTGGTAAAGATGTGATTTCCGGCGGGGTTGGAAATGACACCCTGTTCGGGGGGAGCGGCAAAGATAACCTGCGTGGAGACTTCGGCAACGACACCCTGTTTGGCGAAGATGGAAAAGACACCCTGAACGGCGGTTTTGGTCGCAAGGATGTGTGCGACGGCGGCGAAGGCCGCGACCGGGCCATCCGCTGCGAATCCAAATCCAACATCCCGTAACCTGCTTTAACATCTGAACAATTAGTAATTACGGCTCACAGAATACTCTGTGAGCCGTTTTTTTCTTACCCAATTGCAGAAGACTTGTTTGAGCGGAGTACATTCTCAACTCAAATCGTATACGCCAACAAGGCTATTGCAAAGTTGCTTGACAAAATAATTGATTCCTTGGACTTTGCAACAGTCTTGATTTACAAAAAAACAACTTGACTTATGCGAAACGTTGTTATACCCTAAAGGAACAAACGTTCTTGATGGTTCAACAAAAAGGAGCAAAAAATGTCCGATACCCCGGCAGAGGAAAAAGAAAAACCCCCTACTTTTGATAGCGAAAGTAAACTATTCCTGAAAACAGCGGGAGGGGGGCAATCGGCGTACACGGCGCAAACGTACCACAACGGGCTGTTGTATTTTGGGACCTACCTGAAAGAAACGCAGGCGTGGACTCCCGACAGGCCAATTGCCGATCTGGAGCCGGATATGTTTTACGAATTTCCGGCCTGGCTGTCCACACAAACCTACCAACGCAGCCAACGGGCCGCGCCTACCCCGCTGGCCGAAAGCAGCCGCAGCCTGTATATTTTGTCAGTCACCCGGCTGTTACGTTTTCTGGTTCTGCGCAAAAGATGCCCACACTTTGATTATACCGAGTATGACCGCGTCAAAGAAGAGATGTCTCACGCCACCAACGCCAAGGGAAAACCCGTTGCTCAAAAAATCCCCGGCATCGAGCTGGTGGACGCCCTGCTCAAAGCCGCCCAAAAACCACCGTCCATCAAAGAAAAAGCCACCCCCGCCTATCGACGCCGGTTAAACCTGGTCTGGCGGCGCAATTTGGCCATTGTCCATGCGCTCAGGTCTTCAGGGATGCGGGTGGGGGAATTGGTTAAATTAAAACGGGCCGATCTGGATTACAGCCGTGAAGGGGCCTGGGTTTTAGGAAAAGGGCGCAAAACCCGATTTGTGGCCTTTGACCCGGAGGCGTGGGATGCCATTCAAACTTATCTAAGCAAAAGACAGGATGAAACCCTGATGCTGCAACTGGCGCAACATCCCCTGTTTTGCCGCCACGATCGCTCGGCGCGGACAGATAGCCGGCTGCCCATTTCAGTGAGAACCGTGCAGCACGTCATCAAACAACTGTCTGAAGAAGCCAACATCTCGCAGCAGTTCAACTTATCGCCCCACTCGCTGCGCCACTTTTTTGCCAATGGCCTGCTGGAATATTCCGGCAATCTGGCCCTGGTTCAAGAAGCTCTGGGCCATCAGGACCCCAAAACCACCCGGGGATACACCCAAATCAAGGTTGAAGAAATTGCAGCCAATGTGCGGGCTATGTCCAAACTGGATAAAGACAGCGAGGCGTAAATCATTTGGGTGTGTTTCATTCAGGCTGAAATGAGGCAAGAGATTGGTTTAGGCAGTTCCGAAGTTTAAATCATCCCAACCAGCGTGACGAGTGATACGTGATGCGTGACAAAACCTGCTTTCACGTATCACGCATCACTGTCGGTTTTACAACCAATTTTGGAATGATTTAAACTTCGGAACGGAACTGTCTAACTGCACGGGTTGAAAACTTGGCTCTCTGGTAGTTTGCAGGATCGCTCTATAAAAAACGTATTATCTGCCACG
>CAYWSS010000138.1:0-10464 GCA_964460505.1 uncultured Caldilineaceae bacterium
AGCATTTTTGTTATTTGTCAACCGCCGGCTTTGCAAGATAGATTTATGTCGATTTGCTAAATTGATGAAATGCTTATAGTGTTATTGACACTGGGCATGGCTCAAATTTTGTCAGGATAGAAACAAATGGCTTATCAAACACAAGACCTCATTTTTACTTTGTATGGCGACTACATTGCCCCACGAGGTGGGGAAACGTGGGTAGGAAACATTATCACATTGATGTTGGGATTGGATATCAGCGCCCAGGCTGTTCGCTCTACGCTGTCCAGAATGGCCCAAAAGGGATGGCTGCGCAGTCGCCGGGAGGGTCGCCATAGTTTTTATGCCATTACCCAAAAAACCGAGATACTTCTGGCTGAAGGGACGCAACGCATCTATCAGCCCAGAAAAGACCCCTGGGACGGTCGCTGGTACATCTTGATCTATTCTATTCCTGAAGAACGGCGGCACATACGCCACCGTTTGAAACAAAAGTTGATCTGGCTTGGGTTTGGACATCTTGGGCCTTCTGTGTGGGTTTCGCCGCGCGATTGTAGGGATGAAGTTGCTCAAATGGCCAAATCGTTGGATATTTCCGGCCAGATTGATTTTTTTGGCGGTGAATATTTTGGATTTTCTCAAAACACAGAGCTGGTAAACCGCTGTTGGGATATGGATCGTTTGAATCGAGCCTATCTTGATTTTATCAAGCATCATCGACCAGCCTGGCAGCAATTGGTAAACCGGCCCAATTTAAACGAATTCAGCCCTCATACTGCCTTCATCCGGCGTTTTCTGCTGGTGCATGAGTATCGCTCTTTCCCCTATGTTGACCCCAATCTTCCCCCCGAACTATTACCCAATGAGTGGTTGGGTGATGAAGCTGTTCATCTTTTTCAAACGTATGCAGCGCTATTAGACCCAAAGGCAAACCGATATGTCGATGGGATTCTAAACGCCGAACTGCGTAGTTGAAGATTTCACAGAACAAGGGCAACAGTCACTTTCTGCCTAAATTTCAAGCTGTTTTTAAAAATAAGCCACATTTTTAACCAGTCTGAGTAACCGTCACCGATCACTTTATTCAACCTGTAGTCTTATTCACAAAAAGCATCTTGACAAACCTTTTTCGTTGTGTTACACTCCTCATATTCCACTATATTTTTGTCGCGTAATAATAGTGACATACTTTGTTTTTAGCGCCAAATTTTCAAAATTAGCGCGTATTAAAGTTTGATCGAGAGGAGGAGGTAATGAGATATTTCCAAACAAAGCCGGCCGATGCCTTTGGCTTTGAAGAAATTCTCTATGAAAAAGGCGATTGGGTAGCCCGGGTTACTATCAATCGACCTCATAATTACAACGCCTACAGCACCCTGGCTTTGGAAGAGTTAGCTACAGCTTTTCAAGACGCCGGTTTTGATGACCAGGTAGCGGTTATTGTTTTTACCGGGGCAGGGGATAGAGCCTTTAGCACCGGTGGCGACGTAAAAGAGTACGAAGCAAATTATACTCAAATTCCCCGCGACTACTGGAAATATATGGGGCTGTTCAAGGCTTATATCGAGAGTATTATGAATACGGGCAAACCTGTTATTGCCCGCCTGAACGGAATGGCCGTTGGAGGTGGAAACGAGAGCCAACTGGCCTGCGATTTATCTGTTATTGCCGAACACGCATTTATTGCCCAGGTTGGCACCAACGTGGGCAGTGTGGCCTGCGGCGGTTCAACCCAATGGCTGCCCATTACCGTTGGCGACCGGCGCGCCAGAGAAATTTTGCTTTTGAATGACCGTATTTCTGCTTACCAGGCCCTGGATTGGGGCCTGGTCAACCGGGTTGCCCCTTCGGTTACTAAAGACGGGGCGTTTGTGGAACGGGCCACACCTGAGCAAATAAAAAAAGCCCGGAAAGGACAGGAGGGCTACGCCATAGACCTGAGCAAGCTGGATGAGGCTGTGGCCGCGCTGGTTGAAAAATTAATTCGCAAATTTCCCGAATGTACGCGCTACACCAAACAAAACGTCAACTTCTGGAAAGATTTTGCCTGGCACCAGACTATTGGCCACGCCCGCGATTGGTTGTCTGTACACTATACTTCCTGGGAACCCCAGGAAGGGATGCAGGCTTTTGTAGAAAAGCGCCCCGCCAATTACGTAAAATTGCGCGAATTGGCCGCCGCCGGAAAATCAAGCGAGTTCAAGTGGGGCCCCTGTTCGCAAACCTGCCCCCACTGTCAGGCTACAGCCATTCCGGCTGAGTTTGAGTATTGCGGCGTATGCGGGAAATCATTAGGAACCTAAATCCAAAATCAGTCAGGGGGAGCATAAAATGACGCAACCTGTATTTACTGAATGGCATAATAAACCGTTAGATGAAATTTTATATGAGTGTCGGGAACTGGTTGAAGATATGGACTTTCCAACCGTGCGCCGCTGGCGAGAGGCCGGGGGAAAGGTGGTTGGTCATTTTCAGGTCTACTTTCCTGAAGAAATCGTCCACGCTGCCGGGCTGCTGCCTTTTAAGGTGCGAGGCGCATCGGTTGAAGCGATGCAGGCTGATTCACACTTTGGCTCCTATCTTTGCTCAATTCTGAAGACATCTCTGGAACTGGTATTGAGTAACCGGATTGAGTTAGAAATGTTTGTGACTCATCCTATTTGTGATGCCGCCCGGAATCTGGGGGCTGTGTGGGGGCGCAATTTTGACTACCCCTGCGAAATCCTTTATTTACCGCAAAATCCCAACTCTTCTTTCTCCATTGAATATTTACGGGGCGAATATGAGCGTCTCAAACGCGGCGTTGAAGAGATTGCCGGCCGGGAAATCAGCGCTGAAGAACTGCGCAATTCTCTGGCCGTGTTCAACGAGAATCGCGCTTTGATGCGAGAACTTTACGAGATTAAGCGGACAACGCCCTGGTTGGTTTCGGCGGACGAGGCTTACGTGCTGGTTGCGGTTGGCGGGCTGATCCCCCGGGAAGAACATAACGACCTGTTGAAAACCGCGCTGCCCCTGATCAAAGAGCGAACGGCAAAGAAACAGGATAAAATCCGGGTGGTGTATGAAGGCGCCTTCTGCGAGCAGCCCCCGTTGGATCTAATCCGCACTATTGGCCGCTCCTGTTATGTGGTGGATGATGATTTTCTCATCGGGTTGCGCTGGATTTTGGAAGACGTGCCCCTGGACGGCGATCCGCTCCACAATTTATCCGAAGCATATCTGGAAAAATCCTCATACAGCCCGGTGCAGCACGATTTGCGCAAACCGAAAGAAAAGATGCTTGTAAATCGAGTTGAGGGCGCCGGCGCTGAAGCCGTTATCATTACCGCAGCCAAGATGTGCGAACCCGGCCTGGAGGAACAAGTTGCTTACACGCTGACGCTGGATCAGAAAGATGTCCCCTATTTTGTCAGTGAATTTGAAGAAAATATGACCAGCTTTGATCATTTGGAAATACAGTTAGAAACGTTTGTAGAAAATTTGCTTTTTGATTGAGCGAAAGGGGTGAATCTGATGAGTAAAAAACAGGATGGCGCTTCTCTTGTAGGGCGCGGCAATAGAGATGGCGCCCGGATGTTTAGAGAGTGGTTTAGCGATTTGAATGAGACGGCAGAACAGGATGGACAATCTGCCTATGTTTTTGTAATGGGCAGTTTGTCAGAAGTTTTGAATGTTTTTGATCTTCCCATTGTTTTCCCGGAGATCAACTCTCTTCAGACGGCTGTGCGGCGGGTGGCCCATGAATACCTGAGTGAAGCCGAGGATTACGGCTATTCTCCGGACATTTGCGGGTATGTCAAAGCGGATGTGGCGGTTCAACTGCGCGGCGGCGCCCACCCGATGGGGCGTATACCAAAACCCTCCCTGGCGGTTTACACCAACGCCTGCAATACCTACATCAAGTGGGCCGAAATCTGGGAGCGGATGTATCACATTCCTGTCTTTACAATGGATGTACCGGGTACCCGGGCAGCCGGGGGGCAAACCTGGGCCGGCGACCGCGACTTTGAAAATGACCGCCGCTATGTGGCGGGCCAGGTAAAAGAGTTGATTAGCCTGTGCGAAGATGTGACCGGCAAGAAATTTGATATTGATCGCCTGCGCGAGATATTGGGCCACGCCAATACCATGAGTCGCGGCTGGAAACGAGTCCTGGAATTGAACCAGAGTCGCCCCTCTCTCTTTAACGCTTTAACTGACGGCACCATCTACCTGGGCGTGGCCAACGGTTTTCGCGGCACTCAGGAAGGGGCAGATTATTTTGACAACCTGGTAGAAGAGATGGAATATAAAGCGGCTCACGGCATTGGGACCTTGACCGATGAAAAATATCGCCTTATCTTTGTGGGCGTGCCATGTTACCCAATCTTCCGCCGTTTCAATGAACTGTTCACCGAATGGGGCGGAACATTTATTAACTCTACCTACCTGTGGTTTGCTTCCGGCGGCACCAATCTGGGCTTTGAATATGACCTGAACCGGCCTCTGGACAGCCTGGCTGAAGGTATTTTGATTAGCGTTCGCGATGCAATGGACAGTATGTTTTATCAGGATACGATTTTGATGGATATGATTGACACCTATCACGCCGATGGTGTTGTTTATCATCCCATAAAAAGCTGCCGCACCGTTTCGACCGGCCTGGCTGACAACCGGCGTTCCTTGATGGAAGCCCGCGATATTGGTAGTCTCTTCATTGAATCAGATATGATGGATCGCCGCGTTGTTTCCGAAGCGCAGCTTAAAAACCGCATCGACGCTTTCTTTGAAGGGTTAGCCACACGCAAACAACTGGCTGTGGCCTGACGGGTATTAAACTTGTAGGTAACTACTTAGGCACACACCTTTGTAGCCGCTATCGTAGCGTCCTTTTGCCGTTTTTACCCCCCCTCAATCCCCCCCGAATCGGGGGGGAAGTTAGAGGGGGGTAAGTAGTTAAACTTGTAGTTTGTTTAGGAGGTTGAATTTATGGCATATGCAGCCGGAGTAGATGTAGGATCCACGCAAACCAAAGCGGTGATCATTAATGAAGATAAAGAAATTGTGAGCCGGGCGCTAACCGAGACCGGGGCCAATGTAATTCGGGCCGCAGAGAATGCGTTTCATGTGGCGCTGCAAAACGGCGACATACGTGAAGAGGAAGTTGAGTATGTAATTGGTACCGGTTATGGGCGTTATAAGGTAACTTTTGGCAATGCCCAGGTAACCGAAATTAGCTGCCATGGGCGGGGGTCCGTTCATATGTTCCCCAACACGCGCACGGTGGTTGATATGGGTGGGCAGGATACCAAAGCCATTCGTGTTTCCCCTAGCGGTGAGATTGTTGATTTTTGTATGAATGATAAGTGCGCGGCGGGAACGGGGCGCTTTCTGGGGGCCGCTTCATCTGCTCTGGATATTCCTTTGAATGATCTTGGGCCAACAGCCCTGCGTGGTGAGCGTCCGGTTAAAATCAGCACGACCTGCACCGTCTTTGCTGAATCAGAAGTGCTGTCATGGTTGGGTAAAGGGAAGAAAATTGAGGATATTCTGTTTGGCGTTCACCAATCTATTGCCGCCCGTTCTATTGGGCTTTTACGCCGGGTTGGAATTGAGGAAGAAGTAACCTTTACCGGCGGCGTTGCCCTCAATATAGCTATGATAGAGACTCTTAATGCCGGGATGGGCCTGAAAGTAAACGTCAGCGAAGATTCTCACTATATGGGTGCTGTGGGGGCGGCTTTATTTGCCCTGGATCATATTTTTGCCAGCCGGATTCCCATAGCCGCAGCAGAGGGGGTAGCATAAGATGAAATACACAGCAGGCATTGATGTTGGGTCAACTTACACAAAAGCGCTGATCTTAAGTGAAGACAACCAAATTGTTGGCCGTGCTATAAAGAGTACCGGTTTTAAGTTGACTGAAGTTTCGGAGTACGTTTTTCAAAAAGCTGTTGCAGAAGCCGGTTTATCTGAGAATGATGTAGACTACATTATAGCCACCGGATTTGGCCGCCACCAGACCCTCATTAGCGACTTGCAGGTAACAGATTTAACGGCCAGCGCTCGCGGGGCAAATTTTTTCTTCCCCAAGACCCGGACCATTCTGGACGTTGGCGGCCAAACCATGAAAGCAAGCCGGCTCGATGACCGCTCGAAAGTAAAATCGTTTCGCTTAAATGATAAGTGCGCCGCCGGCACCGGAGCATTTCTGGAAAAAACGGCCCGGTATATGGGCTTTACGACGCAAGAGATTGGGCCATTAGTGGCCACAGCCAAAGGAAGTGTGCCTGTTTCAGGCGTTTGCGCCGTTTTTGCAGAATCAGAGGTAATCAACCATCTTTCTGAAGGCATGTCCCCGGCTGACATTATGTATGGCGCTATTGTTTCACTGGTTGGCCGTTCAGTGCAGTTGATGAAACGAGTTCGTATGGAACCGGAATTCACCCTGATTGGTGGTATCCTGCGTTTTGATACCATGGCCGAAGTTGTGCGGGAAAGTCTGAAAGCTGAGGTGAATGTTCCGGAGGGAGATATGGTACAATATACTTCCGCCCTTGGAGCAGCCATTTTGGGACACCAGCGCCTGCGCAAGTTGAGTGAAACCAACGGAGCCGGCCGGCAGCCTGCATCTGTGGCGGCTTAATCGGGGGGAGTACTCTTTATGTCAAATGCTGACTATAACGCTGTTCCTGCCAATGGGAGCCGGCAGAACGATGTGAAATCAATAAGTCTCATTGTGGAACAGGAAGCCAGGCGTTTTTTTTCTGATATGCAGATCAAACCCGACCCCGCCTTAGTTTCTCAGGGTTGGGAACCCCGTTTTGTGGGCGACGCTCGCCAGGTAAAGGAAGCAACCGGGTTATATACAGAACTGGGATATGAAGTTCGGGCCGAACCGGTGCCTGCCGAACAATTGGGCGATGAGTGTTCGGATTGTAAGATCCTGATTCTGTTGCAATTTAAAACAATTTATACCCGCAAAATCAAAACTTAGGAACGAGATAAAATAACTTCCCTGATTGGCGATAGCAACGTATTGCGTATTGTGTACTCCGTAAAGAGAGAAATTAATACGAATACGCAGTAGGCAACACTTGCGCCGGACCCCTTGCGGGTCAGTGCAGGTGTACGGGCAAACGGGACAAGTTAATTAATTCTATTCCTTCAATGTTAGCTGAACGAGGTAACAAGATGACAAGCCACTCTGAAATTAAAAATCCCCCCTCTTTTGTCAAAACAATTCAGCGTGTGGCCCTGGCTGTGGAAGATTTGGATGAGGCCCAGGTCTATTTTGAACAAATTTTGGGGGGCAAATTTTATCCTGAAGAGTATATTGAGGATATGGGAATTCGCTATCGCCCCTTTGATATTGGCGATAGTAAAATGGAACTGTTAATGGCTACCCGCGATGACAGCCCGGTGGCAAAGTTCATTGCCAGAAACGGTGGCCCCGGCGTGCACCACCTCACCTTTGAGGTAGACAACCTGGACGCCGCCATCGCCGAACTTGAAGCCCATGGGGGCAAAATTGCCTACCGTCACACCTATGGTGAGGGGGTTACGTTTGAGGGCGCTTACTGGCGTGAAGCGTTTATTCATCCCAAGGATTCTTTTGGCATCTTAATCCACCTGGCAGAAGTAACCCCGGCCTGACGATTTTGGATTTTTGATTGGTAACGGTGACGCATTATAGCTCTCACCCCGTCGCCGGCGCGACTCCCCTTTCCCGCCGGGAGAGGGGGTTGGGAGTGAGGGCTATTTTCAAAGGATAAATTGATGAACTTAAACCCATTTGATGTCTTTGTAGAAGAGCATAATCATGGCCTTGCCGCCCTGGAAAAAATGGAACAGGGAGCCGAAAGTTTGCGCCAAAACGGCTATTCAGCCAAGGCGTTGGGCTTGATTAAAGAGGCCAATGATTTTATCAAAACCGAGGTTAAGGCCCATAATCAAAAAGAAGAAGATGCGCTCTTTCCAATTCTTGGTTCCCATATGCCATCACCCAGTATCATCGATGTGATTGTAGAGGAACATCGGGAATTGTGGGGAAAAGAGGAAGAATTGCAAGGGTTGTTAACCTCACTCTTGGGGGATCACGAGGAACTGTGGGCGGAGGAAGACCGGCTTGAAGCGCTGCTCAACGGGCCGGATGCGGCTGACAAAGCCGGCGCAATTGCTCAGTCAGCCTACAATATCATCTATATGTTGCGAGACCATATTGATAAAGAGAATCAAATGCTCTTCCCTTCAGCCCAATCGCTTTTAAGTGAAGCCGAAGTGGCTGAAGTGGCAAAAAAAATGGGGCTACCGGAGACAACATGACCTATCAAACTATTAAGTTTACGGTTGAGGGTCCGGTGGCGCGACTGGCGCTCAACAGCCCGCCACTGAATATCATCAACATTGCGATGATAACCGAAATTGTGCGGGCGCTGGAAAGCCTTAAAGATGAGCCGTCTGTGCGAGTGCTGGTCATTGAAGCGGTTGAGGGAAGCAAGGCCTTTTCTGCCGGGGTGGATATAGCCGACCACACCGAGGACAAAGTGCATGATATGATTCACGGCTTTCACCGGATTTTTCGGTTGATGGCCGGCCTTAACATCCCTACCCTGGCAGTGGTGGGCGGAGCGGCTCTGGGCGGAGGGTGCGAACTGGCTATCTTCTGCGATATGATCGTTGCATCGGAGCGGGCCAGGTTCGGCCAGCCTGAAATCAAGGTGGGAGTTTTTCCACCTGTTGCCGCCATTATCTTTCCCCGCCTGATCCCGGACAAAGTGGCGCTGGAATTACTCTTGACCGGCGAAATCATCAAGGCCCCGGAAGCGCATCGACTGGGATTGGTCAACCGGGTTACACCGCCGGAAGAGTTATCTGCATCTGCCGATAAGCTCATCGCCAAACTGACCGGGTTAAGCGGCGTTATTTTACGTTATACTCGCCGGGCTGTTATTATGGGCGCAAATGTGCCCTTCAACCAGGCCCTTGATGCAGTTGAATCGTTGTACCTGGAAGAAATGATGCAGGCCCACGATGCCCACGAAGGACTTGCCGCCTTTGTGGAAAAACGTTCGCCTCAGTGGCGGGATAAGTAAATAAGAAGCCATCTGGGATGGCGTCATTTGTCCCTGGTCCCTGGTCATTGGTTAGTCAACAAATGACAGTAACTACACCCCCCTCTAACTTCCCCCCCGATTCGGGGGGATTGAGGGGGGGTAAAAACGGCAAAAGGACGCTACTATAGCGGCTACAAAGGTGTGTGCCTAAGTAGTTACAAATGACAAAGGGCAAATGACGAGGTTTCAGAGAGGGTAATTATGGAGTGCAGACTAAAGTCCGTACTCCAATTACTATCTTATACGAGGAGAATCATTGGATGAAAGCTGCAATGTTTTACGGCCCCGGCCAACCGTTTAAAGTTGAAGAAGTGCCAACGCCGACGCCCGGCCCCGGCGAAGTATTGGTAAAAATAGCTGCTTGCGGCGTTTGCCACACCGATTTGCACTACACAGACCACAATGTACCCACCTTCAAAAAGCCGCCGCTTATTCTGGGGCATGAACCATCCGGGGTGGTTTCGGCGCTTGGGGAAGGGGTAACCGCCTGGAAAGAAGGCGACCACGCGCTTATACCCGCAGTTTACGGCTGCGGCGTGTGCGATGCCTGTCGCCGGGGGCGTGAAAATATCTGTCATAAAATGATCATGTTTGGCAACAACATCGATGGCGCTTTTGCTGAGTATATTGCCGTGAGCCAGCACACCTTGTTTGCCTTGCCTGATGAACTTCCCCTGGTTGAAAGCAGTATCATTGCCGATGCCATTACAACCCCTTATCAGGCTGTCGTTAATCGAGGTAAGGTTAAACCTGGCGATAGCGTAGCAGTTTTTGGCTGCGGCGGGATCGGCTTGAACGTGGTTCAAATGGCTACGGCAGCCGGGGGGCAGGTGATCGCTGTAGATATTTTGGATAAAAAGCTGGAATGGGCCAAAAAGATGGGCGCAACAGCAACCATCAATTCAAGCCAGGTAGAACGTGTGGATAAAGAGATTCGCGCGTTGAGCGGCGGCGGGGTAGATGTTGCTTTTGAAGCCATTGGCCTGCCGGCTACACAAGAAGCAGCCTTTGCCGGCACCCGCAATGGCGGTCGATTGGTTCTGGTTGGGTACAGCGGCAAGCCAATGACGCTTAACAGCGGCCGCACAATGTACCGCGAGATGGAAATTATAGGCTCACTGGGATGTCCGGCTTCTGAGTACCCAAAGGTGATTGAGTTGGCCCGCGTTGGTAAAATCAAGGTCAAAGAGTTGGTGACGGCCTATTTTGCCCTTAACGAAATTAATGCCGCTTTTGACACCCTGCGCCGGGGCGAGGGCATTCGTTCTGTGGTGGTGATGGAGTAAAGGGCCAGGTTGCCCTGATTATTCAGGCGATTTGAGGGTAAAACTGTAGGGGTCAATAAGATGTCGAACACTTTTATCTCACGCAAAGACGCCAAGAT
>CAYWSS010000139.1:0-10456 GCA_964460505.1 uncultured Caldilineaceae bacterium
CCCGGAGTTGGATAAGCTGCCGCTGAGTCAACTGTCGTACACCGTGTTTGATACTGAAACCACCGGTTTGCAGCCTGATAAAGGGGACGAAATTACCTCCATCGGGGCGGCACGCATTGTCAACGGGCGGATGCTGCGGCGCGAGGTGTTCGATCAACTGGTTGATCCAAAGCGAACGCTGCCGGCCAAAAGCATCGAAATTACCGGCATTACCCCGGACATGGTGCAGGGGCAGCCGGCCATTGAGCAGGTGCTGCCGAAATTTTTTGAGTTTACCAAAGATACGGTGCTGGTGGCGCACAATGCCGCCTTTGATATGAAGATGCTGCAAGTGAAAGAAGCGCAAACCGGGGTAGCCTTCAAACAGCCGGTGCTGGATACCCTGCTGCTGGCCGAACTGGTCAGCCCCGAACACCGGGATTACAGCCTCGATATGCTGGCCGAACGGTTAGGCATCGACATCATTGCCCGCCATTCTTCGCTGGGCGATGCTCTGGTTACCGGAGACGTATTACTCCGGCTCATCCCGCTGCTGGCAGAGAAAGGCATCACCACGCTGGGCGAAGCCCGCCGGACCTCGCAGGAAAGTTATCTGGCCAGGATTAAGTATTAGGTGGGGGTATACGCAATTATTCCTGCGGCGGAGCGGCCAACTCTTCCAGTAGGCCGTTGACGCCGCTGCCGGTTTCCAGGCGGGTAGCCATTTCCATCAATATTGAGGCCAGGGCATTGCGATCGGTTTTTTGGTGCCCCAACCGGTCGGTGACCCGTTGCAATTCATCGCGAACGTCATCCTCTCCCTGGCGAACTTCGCGCTTGAGGGCATCCAGCCGGCGCTCTGTTTGCGCCCGCTGCTCATCCAGGTTAATCTTCAAGCTGCGCAATTCCCGCCCCTGGCGGGTGGATACCATACTCAACTCTTTGGCCTCGGCTAACAATTCCTGCCGCACCATTCCCCGTTGTCGATTTTGCGCGAGCAATTTTTGCAGCAACCTGTCGCTGTTGCGCAGTTGGTCTTCCAACTGTTGAATCTGTTGCTGCAATTCGAGGTTGCTCTGCCTGACCTCTCGCTTCAAATCATCAATACGTTTGGCCTGTGTTTCCTTAAACTCACCGACACTATCTTTTGTCAGGCGCAGATCGGCCGCCATCCGCTCCATTTCGCGGCGCATATCGGCAAAGCGGTGTTCGTACTGCTCCATTTGAAAGCCCGAAATTGGCCCGGCCATGCGGTCAACTTCATTTTCGGCCAAAGCGGGTTCAATTTCAGCATCTGGGATCGGCTCACCCGTTTTGTCCAATTCCGGCTGAGGAGCCATTTTTGCGGGGGTATCTGCTACGTTTGTGGCAACATTCGGGTAGGGTGAACTCAGGGCAGCTTCCAATCCGGCGATTTCCCGGCGGGATAAGGGCTGTTCGTCGTTTGGGGTGGGGGCTTCCTCCTGTTCAGGGGAAAGCGGTTCTTTAGCAGATTTTTTGAGGAGCCCTTTGGGGAATTTTAATTCGTGGTCAGTTTCTTGCTCAACCGCGGAAGGCGACTTTTTGGCAGGACGGGCCGCTTTGGTTCCCTTCCTGCCGCTTGCTCCGGCCAGATGCTCTTCAGTAAAGGAATGAATCTCCTCGAACGAGAAAAAAGATGGATTGGCACCGGCATCGTCTTGGCTCATTAGTTTGGCTCCTCTTTATTTATTTAGTAAGGTGATGTTGGTAGTCAGCCTCGTAGCGATAGCGGCGTGGCGTTAGACAGTACGCCGCTGTGCTGCGCACCTGACTACGAACATTTTATACGAGGTGAAATCAAGCTTGCTCTGTTTATTATACCTAATTGAAATTGATAATTCAACGCATTATTTAGGTATAATTGGCTATTGGGGTGCAATTGGGAAGATGTTCAAGAAGTCTCAAATTAATTGGTATTTGCATAGTATTGGACTTGGACAAAATAAATAAACAATTGAACCTTAACAGTTGATGTATAATTGAGCAGGCATTTGCCCTCCGGTTTTTTTAGTGTTTTTACTTTTCTTGCCCTAACAAATAGTGCCCGGTCAAAAACCGGAGGGCGGTTTCGGCCAGAATTGCGGCACCGGCAGGCATTACCGATTCGTCGATGTTGAAAATGTTGGTGTGATGGGCCCGTTCAACACCGTCATCAATAGCGGCTCCCAGTAACAACATTGCCCCCGGAACTGTCTGGCACATATAGGCAAAATCCTCAGCGCCCATGCCCATTTTCTCGGCAATTACGGCTTCAGGGCCGAGTATCTCCGCAGCCGTGGTCGTTAACCAATCAACCACAGCCGGATTATTCCACCCGGGGGGGTATCCACGCAGCACACTCAGTTGATAATCTCCACCCAATGCGCGTGACAGCGCTATGGCCCGCTCCACTTCTGCCGGCAGTTGCTCACGCACCTCGGAATTGAAACTGCGCAACGTGCCGTGCAAATAAACTTCGTGGGGAATGACATTGCTGGCTGTTCCGGCGTGAATTTGCCCCAGGCTAACGACGGCCGGCTGCATCGGGTCAACCCGTCTTGAAACAATGCTGTGCAGCGCCGTTAATATTGGCCCCATCATCCAAATAGGGTCATCACCCAAATGGGGATAGGCTCCGTGGCCGCCACTGGCAGTAATCCACGCTTCAAACGTGTCAACCGAGGCCGAAAACCAGCCGGATTGAGTAAAGACGGTTCCTGCCGGGTGGGTAGAACTGACATGCAGCGCAATTACGGCAGCAACGTCCTCAAGCGCGCCGTCTTCAATCATTCTGGGGGCACCGCTTAGGCCGGTATCATCTACATTCTCCTCGGAAGGTTGAAATAGCAGGCGCACCTTGCCCTGCAAGTTTCCGTTGGCAAAGCTATCCTTTAATAAATGAGCTGCGCCGAGTAACATGGCGGTGTGGGCATCGTGGCCGCAGGCGTGCATAACACCACTGTTTGCAGATGCATATTTGGCTCCGGTTTCTTCCAGAATGGGCAGGGCATCCATGTCGGCTCTAATGGCAATGATTGGGCCACTTCCATTGCCTATTTCTCCGATAACCCCGGTTTTGCCTACGCCGGTTTTTATGCGGATACCGCCAATTTCCTGCAGGGTTTCGGCCACAATTCCGGCTGTGCGAATTTCTTGAAAGTTCAGTTCCGGATGGCGATGAAAATCGCGACGAAGCCGGATTAGTTCCGGCAGCAAGGCATTGGCTCTGTTTAACATAAGATTGTTGCTCCTTTAAAAATAGGATTTAGGGGTTGGGAGTTAGGGAAATACTAGCCGCTTTGCGTAACTCTTAATTCCAAACCTCTTATTTTTATTCTTGATGTTGTCCCAATGGGATGTAACTGTTCACCCCCCCCCGTTGCCTGAGCTTGTCGAAGGCAACGACGCGCAGCCTGAGTTTGTCGAAGGCGATGTCAGGAGTAGGGGGCGTGAACGATTACGTATAAATTGCAGATCAAAAAAACATCGGCGTTGCTAAAACACCGATAGTATAATACTGCTAATTTGTAAAGATGGGCAATTTACAATCGGTTCTCTGCTTTAAGCATACTCAACCTGTCCTCGGGTGCAATATCGATTAATGTGGGCCAAACCAGTATTTGATTTTCCAGCCGAACTTCCGGTTTGATAACGCTGGGTCGCCCTTCAAGATTTGCTCGGGTCAGGGTAGGTACCACAAAGAAATGGTTGGTAAAATCAAACTCGGCCCGAATGATTTTTGGTTGGCCCTGGTTGCTTGTGTCGGGTAGTACCAGCAGAAAGACCTGAGTGCCAAAATCCGGCTCCACATCAGTAATCTCAAATACACCATCTGTTTCAATTTCAATAAGTTTGGTCATCTCGGGCATGAGGAATACCTGGTTCTCTGCTTCAATTAAATTCATCCGATCTTCCGGATCAATGTTTATTAACTTGGCCGGTACAAGTATCATCTCGTGCCTGGTATCCATGTCTGCGTTGACCAGGTTTATTTCTCCCTCCGGGGTAATTGCCAATGACGCCATCACGTCATTTTGGGTTTTAACCCCGTTCCTAAACAGGAACATCGCGCTCAACACAATACACAGCAACAGGGCGGGCAGTGAGGCGTACACCGGATGCAGCCGGAAACTGATATTTATCGGCTGGCGTAACCTGTTTAGCCATTGCCGGCTCCAGCTAATGCGCTGCGTTTTGGCGGCTCCTAACAGTAAATTGAAATTACCGGCATCTTCACCCAGACCATCAGCCAGTTTGTTGAGCCATTTTGGTCTAATATCCTGCGGCAAAATGAGTCCCTGTTCCAGCGCCAATATTGTAGCGGAAGAGACTCCGGACCGAAATGCCAATGCTTTGGGCGATAACCCCGCATTGGCCCGAGCGGCCCGTAGATAGCGCCCAAAGCGAACCGCTGCTTCATCGGTTACAGTTTCCTGGGTGTCATTCTGGAACATCTCATAATTGTGGCGATACCGCTGAACCAGAAGCTTTCCAAATTCCCTAAATTGTCTTTCCCGTTGTTCCAAATCCTTTGTTATCATTTTTAACCTGCCGTTTCAAACAAACTGCTCAATTCCGGCGATGCCCGGAGCTTGTCCCTGGCTCGTTTATGGTACACTCGAATAGTATTTTTGTTCATGCCCAATCTTTTGGCCACCTCTGTGGCGTTTTCAAGGTTTTCAAAATAAATGAGCATAATTATTTTTCGCTCAACATCCGAAAGGCGGGCAATTAATTTGTGTAGTAACTGGTCTGCTTCTTTTCTGATTTTGGTGGGAATTTGGGCCACCGGTTCATCAACAAGTTGAAGTTGAGTGGCAATAAAATGCAGTGCTTCTTCTCGTTTTTCGCCCAATGTTTCCAGTGACACGATCAGTGGGTTGTTGAAAAACTCCCGTATTTTTCTGTGCGCAATACTCAGCAGCCATGCCTTGATGGGGGTACCGGTCCAGATAAATTTGTAAATCTTCTCAATCACCACCAACCACACCGCCGAGGAAATCTCGTCGGCATCCGAGGCGTTGGACACCCGACTTCTTACGTAGCGCCAAACATCTTTGTGATGCCGTATGAATATGGTTTCGAGCGCGTGTTGGCTCTCGGATTCTGATCCTTCACGGATGAAATATATTAATGTTTCATCGTCGGCATCCTGAGTGGAAACGGGTAAAGGCCAATTTACAGGCCAGGGGGCATTGGCGGCAGGGATATTAAAAACAGACTGAGATGGGTGCTCGCTATCAAATGCTTGCATAGGCTAATCCTCTTCTTCCTCGCTGCGCCGCAAGTTTAATGGTTTATGGCATGTGTGTATTTAGATGGCGGGGGGCACTTACTAAAAGCAATAGATAGTTTATATTACGCTTTCAATACCTGCAAGTTCTTCAGTGTCGCATAAAAATGTTTCAATTTAATGATGACATTTTATCTTATGATCAAGGAAAACAGAAAAACTTTGTGTTGTTAACGACCATCACGATAAATATTTGGAAAATTGGCGCCTGTGTCAACAAATTGACGCAGACGCCAAGCAGGGATAAAACTAACAAAAAAGCACACATCCCGATACTCAGTAGATCCAAATTTTGCAGTATTCGCGTATTTTACCCCCCTCAATCTCCCCGAAATCGGGGGGAAGTTTAGTCCTCCCCCTCGTGAGGGGGAGTTAGAGGGGGTGAATTTGGATCTGCTGATACTCTGAAATGTGTGCCGGTTGTAAAAAAACGGCTAATTATTTACTGCTTGTTGAGTGATAGTTCCAGATAGTGTTCTACATCAAGGGCCGCAGAGCAGCCACTGCCGGCGGCGGTAATGGCTTGCTGGTAGTGATCGTCCTGCACGTCACCGCAGGCAAAGACTCCGGCAATGTTTGTGGCCGTCACGTTTTTTTTGTCGGTAGAGGTCAAAATATAGCCCTTGTCATTGGTGTTGATTTTGCCGCCAAAGAGCTTGGTATTTGGGGTGTGGCCAATGGCCAGAAACATGCCGTCTACCGCAAGTTCCGACTCCCGGCCGGTTTGGGTATCTTTTAATTTTAGGCCGGTCACAAGTTCATCACCCAGGACATCTGTGATCACAGTGTTAACCATAAATTCAATTTTGGGGCTGTTTTTGGCCCGGTCGAGCATAATTTGCGAGGATCGAAACCCTTCACGGCGGTGAATTACGATCACCTTTTTGGCAAATTTGGTCAGGAAGCTGGCTTCTTCCATGGCGCTGTCGCCGCCGCCAATTACAACCACCGTCTTGTCTCTAAAAAAGAAGCCGTCACACGTGGCGCAAGCGCTGACACCCCGCCCCAGCAATCGGGTTTCGTTCTTTAGCCCCAGGTAGTTTGCGGAGGCACCGGTGGAGATAATGACCGTATTTGCCTGGTACAGATCATCATCAACCCAAACTTTTTTTATGTCTCCATCCAGGTCTACTTTGGTAACGTCTTTGGTAATAAATTCTGCGCCAAACCGTACGGCCTGGGCGCGAAATTCCATCATCAGGTCCGGCCCCATGATACCTTCTTTAAAACCGGGGTAGTTTTCAACTTCTGTGGTTTGCATCAATTGGCCGCCGGCTGCATAACCCTCAATGACCAGCGGCTCCAGATTGCCGCGAGCCGTATAGATAGCAGCGGTAAGCCCGGCCGGGCCGGAGCCGATGATAATGGTGTTACGTACGGTGTTGCCATTAGTGGGTGTTGAGTTGCTCATTTTTGCTAAACCTCGTTATATTTTTTGCCGATGAAACATCATCGTGTTTTGTTATCTGTTTCACGATTTTAGACGCTACTCCACAGCAAAAACTTACCTTTACGGATACTACAGGGTCACCATTTGCACGTTTTCCATCAACTTAATTTCTTTGATGGCTTGTATCACGTCTTCCGGCACCTTGCTATCCACGGTGATAAAAGAGATAGCCATCCCGCCGGGAGTGTCTCGCCCCGTGCGCCAGGTGGCAATATTGATGTCCCGCTGCCCCAACAGCGTGCCTACTTGCCCAATAAAGCCGGGTCTGTCGTGGCTGTGTATCACCAGAATAATTCCCTCCGGACGCACATCTACCCGGAAACCATCAACTTGCACCAAACGCGGCTCCAGGTCGTTGAACAGGGTCGCCACAATGGTTTGGCTGCCGCCGGCCCATTCTATGCGGCAGGTGATAAGGTTGGGGTAATCAAGCGTGGGCAGACCGCTGGTTTGAGATACGGTAATGCCGCGTCGTTGGGTAAGGTGAGGAGCGTTGATGTAATTAACGGTTCTGTCCAGTTCCGGCTCAAGAATTCCTTTGAGAATAGCCACGGTGATGGGTTTGATGTGCTCGCTGATTTCATCCCCTTTTATCTCTACCTCTACCCGTTGAATCTCGCTTACTGACAACTGGGCCTGCAAACTGCCCACCTTTTCGGCCAGGCTGAGAAATGGCTGCATGGAGCGCAGCAAGTTGGCATCGGCAAAGGGCATATTGATGGCGTTTCTAAAATCAATTCCCTGCAAAGCATTGAGCATTTGCAGCACAATCTGGGTGCCCACGTCCCGTTGCGCTTCCAGGGTGCTGGCGGCCAGGTGGGGCGTGACAATGACGTTGTCCAATTTAAGCAGCGGGCTATCGGGTGAGAGCGGCTCCTGGCTAAACACATCCAGGGCGGCCCCGCCAATCTTTCCGGAACGGATGCCTTCAACCAGCGCTTCTTCATCAATGAGCGCCCCACGGGCGGTGTTAATTATACGCACCCCGTCTTGCATTTTGGCAATGGCATCGGCATTTATAATTTTTTCAGTATTTGGAGTAAGCGCTGCATGTAAGGCAATAAAATTGGCTCTGGAAAAAAGTTCGTCCGGCGTAACCGGTTTTACTTTCAGGTCGCGGGCTATTTCGTCGCTTAAAAAGGGGTCGAAGGCGAGCGCGGTCATGCCAAAGGCCCGGCATCTTTTGGCAACCTGCGTTCCAATTCGGCCCATCCCGATAATGCCAATAGTTTTGCGATAGAGCTGCCGGCCCATATAGCTTTTTCTATCCCACTCACCTTTTTTTAAGCGGCTATAGGCTTGCGGCACATGGCGGCACAACGCCAGCAGCAAGGACATGGTATGTTCGGCGGTGGCAATGGTGTTTGCCCCCGGAGTATTCATAACCACAATGCCGCGCATACTGGCTGCGGGTACATCAACATTGTCAATGCCAACCCCGGCCCGGCCAACAACTTTCAGTCGATCGGCGGCAGCCAGCACCTCTTTTGTTACTTTTGCGCTGCTTCGCACAATTAATCCATCATAACCGGGGATGCGTTGGGCCAGAGCTTTGGGGGTTAGTCCCTTGACTACGTCATAGGTGACGTTTTTTGCCGTATCCAAATGGGCCAGTCCCTGGGCTGAAATATCATCGGTTATGAGTATTTTATAGGTTTCTGTAGAAAGTTCTTCATTCTCCATGGATATTCTCTTTGCAAACTCTAATTCTACTGAAAACTCCGCAGAAATAGCTTACCTGCCCTGGCGTCAACGAATATGAAACGAATGAACAAATAGCGCCCCTCATTCGTTTACACCTGCACTGCCCGCAGGTACAAGTGTTCGTTGCCCATTCGTTGACACGCTCTGCGTTGGTCGCGCCTCCAGTTGTGCGGAGTTTTCAGAATTCTAAAGCGTTACTTCGCGCACGCTTAATACTTTGTCTAGCTGCATTAGCTGTTCCAATATTTCCGGAGAGGCGGGGGAATCGAGGTTGATGAAGGACAAATTGAGAGGTTGGTGCTCTGGTTCGGTGCGTCCCATTCGCCATTCGGCAATGTTAATTTGGTGCCGGCCCAACAGGGTGGCCACCTGGCCGACCACACCGGGCACATCCAAACTCTCCATAACCAGGATGATGCCATCCAGCCGGGCATCAAGCTGAAATTCATCAATTTGCACCATTCGCGGCGACTCTTTGCCCAACAGCGAACCGGCAATAAAATGGTCGCCACCGCTCCAGACTGCGCGACAGGAAATAAGGTTGGCGTAATTGGGTTTGGGCAGCCCCCTGGTTTCGGTAACAATGATGCCGCGCTGCAAAGCCAGATGTGGGGCGCTGATGTAATTGACCGGAATATCGGTAATAGTATCCAACATGCCTTTGAGCAGGGCCACGACCAGCGGTTTTACATGGCGCGATACTTCATCGCCCTGTACCTCAATTTCTACCCGTGTAATTGGCCCGTGCGCCATTTGTATTTGCAGGGCGCCCAATTTTTCGGCCAACAGCAGATAGGGGCGAATCTCTTTAAAGATGTTGGGATTGGCCACCGGCATGTTAACCACGTTTCTAAAATCTTGTCCTTTTAAAGCAGAAAGCACCCGATCTACAACCTGGGTGCTTACATCACGCTGGGCCTCAATAGTGCTGGCGGCCACATGTGGCGTGAGAATGAGATTGGGGGCATGGCGCAAGGGGCTGTCAGCAGGCAACGGTTCGCTGGAAAATACATCCAGCGCGGCCCCGGCAACATGCCCCGATTGCAGCGCATCGGCCAATGCAGTCTCGTCAATCAACTGGCCGCGGGCGCAGTTAACCAGGCGCGCCCCCTTTTTCATTTTGGCGATGGCCTGCGCGTTTATTAGATGGCGGGTTTCCGGGGTAAGCGCCCCGTGCAGCGAAACAAAGTCCGACTGGGCCAGCAGTTCGTCCAACTCCACCAGTTCCACTTTCAGTTGGCGGGTAACTTCAGCATTGATGTAGGGGTCGTAGGCCACAACTTTCATCCCAAATGAGCGGGCGCGTTTGGCAACCTGAGTGCCAATTCGCCCCAGGCCAATGATGCCCAATATTTTGCGGTAAAGTTGAACCCCCAGAAATTTCTTGCGGGTCCATTCTTTGGCGCGTACCGACGCATCGGCGCGGGGGATGTGGCGGCAGACGGCCAACAGCATGGCCAGGGCGTGTTCGGTGGTGGCAATGGTATTGGCCCCGGGGGTATTTAGCACCACAATGCCCCGCAGGGATGCCTCATCGATATCAACGTTATCAAGGCCAACGCCGGCGCGGCCAATCACTTTCAGATGATCGGCATTTGCCAGAACTTCTTTGGTGACCTTTACGCTGCTACGGATGATTAAGCCGTCGTAATCCGCAATCTGCGTAACAAATTCATCGGGAGTTAATCCGGCAACAACATCGTAGACTACATCATCCGCAGCCTCAAGGTGAGCCAATCCCTGGGGTGACAGATGATCTGTGATCAGAATTTTATAAGTCATTTCATTCTCTCCTCTGTAAATTGCCCTCACCCCCCAACCCCCTCTCCCAATTTTGGAGAGGGGGAGTTGCGTCAGCGACGGGGGTGAGGACAATTTTCATTCCTGGTGGTGAACGCAGTTAATGATAACTCCTATGATACCCTGCTTTATGGGTTTTATACCGCGCGTGTGGCGGAAGGGGAGGGTAGAGGGACCATACGCATCAAGTTTATAATCAGGGTAACTTGAGGGCAATCGGGACGGATTTT
>CAYWSS010000140.1:0-10455 GCA_964460505.1 uncultured Caldilineaceae bacterium
GGGTATCTCCGCACCATGCCGTAGACCGCAGTCAGCGCGCTGTACCAGTTTGACAATCTGGCCCATCAGGTGACAGCGTGGCATGCCCGGGGGCTGGCCGTAGGCGGCAATCTGCCTCATTTGGGGGGTGAACTCTTTGAGGCTGCCTGGCGACTACGTGGGTTGGAGAATTTTCTCATTGACTTGCTGAAACGGCCCGACTGGGGCCACTTTTTACTTGACCGCTTGACCGAGCTGGCGCTCCGCAACGCTGAAACCTTAACCCGGGCCGGCATTGATCTGCTGGCGCTCGATGATGATGTGGGCATGCCGGAAACTATGATGATCAGCCCCACCATGTGGCGGGAATTTTTTAAACCCCGCCTGGCCCGGATCATCCGGGGCGCACGCAGCATCAACCCTGCATTGCGTATTCTGTACCACAGCGATGGCTACTTTGAGCCAATTGTTGGCGACCTGATAGAAATTGGGGTCAACGCCATTAATCCGGTCCAACCTGAGCATATGGACGCCGTCAGTATTCGGCAGCAGTTTGGCTCCCAATTGGCACTGTGGGGAACGGTTGGCCGCCAGACAACTTTCAGTTTTGCCACCCCCCAGGCGATCCAACAGGAGGTTAAACAGCGTCTCGAAAGCCTGGGGCGCGCCGGGCTGGTGCTGTGTCCCGCCTACGACATTGATGAACCTGACATCCCCTGGGAGAACATTGCTGCATTTCTGGGAGCGGTTGAAGCTGCGGGTGATGCCACCGTACAGGTTCAGTAAACCCGGTGCTGTGGCCGGTCTCCGACCGAGCCACCTAAGCGGGCGCGGTCAAGAGACCGGCCCGAGCGATTTTGACGGGTTCACTGAATTTGTACATGCCACCTCGCTGCGCGGACATTGAGCGCTGACCAGGCGTTTGTGCTGCATTGCCAGAGCAACACGTTCTCGTCCGTTCATTTTATATTTCTTGTTATCCGGCAGGTTTGCGGCGGCAATGGATTGCCCTACACGCCGGCTTGTTTCATTTTCTCTAATGTTTTCCAGCATTGCAACTGCATCCGGGGCATGTGGAATGGCCCTTTCCAGAGATTACCTTTTAAGGGCACCGAGATACGCCCATCGCGGTGCAGGTAGCCAAACCATTCGCCGTACTCGGGGTCGGGGAAGTACTGGTAGGCCCAATCATGAATCATCTGGTGCCATTGGGCGTATTTTTCATCACCGGTGGCTTGGTAGGCCATCAATGTAGCGATAATGGCCTCGTTTTGAGGCCACCAGAATTTCATATCTTGCCAGTACTCTTGCACCGGCAGCCCCTTGACATCACGGAAGTAAATGATACCGCCGTACTCCTCATCCCAGCCCCATTGCCACATCCAATCCAAAATGGTGGTCCCCAGTTTAACAAGGTGCGGGTCATCATTTCGATATTGGGCTTCTTGCAGTATGAACCAGGCGGCTTCAATGGCGTGGCCGGGGTTCAGCGTGCGCCCGTCAAAATGGTCAATAATTTCGCCGTTAGGGCCAACAGTTTCCATTACTACTTCCATATCGGGCTTCATAAAATCCCGCTCAATTTCGGCAATGCTTTTGTCTATCCATTCATTGCAAAAAGCCGGGTCATCAACCACATCCCGCAAGATTTGAGCGGTAACAAGCATTATCATTGGGATTCCCAACCCTTTAGCCGGTCGATTTTTAGTGTAAAACTTGGGTGGAATTAAACCCGGGGTGGTGATATAGCGTGCAATCAGATTGAACAGGTCAACTGCCTCCTGTTTGGCCTGCTCGTCGCCGCTGGCTTTGGCGTAGGCGGCCAGAGCGGCCACGCTAAACGTTTCGGTAAAGATGTAGCGTCGCTTGCGGATAGGCCGGCCATCACGGGTAAGGTGAAAAAACATCCGGCCGTCATCGTCAAAACCATAGCGACGAATAAAATCGATGCCGTGTTTGGCCAGTTCCAGCCATTCATCACGCTGCTCTACGGTGTTATACAAGTGGGCCAGCAGCCAGGTAAAACGGCCTTGCTGCCACATGCCCTTATCCGTGTCGATGATGGTGCCGTCTCGATCCATTGCCATCATAAAACCGCCATACTCCCGGTCAACGCAGCGGGGAATCCAGAAAGGGAGGGTGTTGTAAAGCAAGCCATCGCGGTAAATGGTAATCAGTTGGTCAATGCGTTGGGGGGTTAGAATTGATGAGTTTGTCTTGAGAGGCATATTTAATTCCTGTTATATTGCACTATGTTTATTTCAGGACTGCGCTCGGAAAAATTGTAAATGGCAAATAGCCAATGGTGAATGACTAATGAAAAAACATCTCTGTAGTTAACGGTTTACCATTTACCATTCATTGTTTTCAATTGTCTACAACTTCTTGTCCATGTAGAAGCCTGAGAGGCTATGGCCTGCCCCATTCAAAGAAGTTGATCTCCTTCATACCTTGCCGGAGCAATTCTACCTCAGCCGGCGTTAGCGCAACAAGGGGCAGCCGGCTTGGTCCGCAGTCCAAACCGATCAGCTTCATCATTGCTTTTAAGCCGGGTTGGGCATCAAACTGCATAATGGCGTTCACCATTTGCACAGAAAACCCTTGAAAACGTTGGGCCTCGGCCATATTGTTTTCCGCAAAGGCATTCATAATTTTGTTGTACAGGGGAGCGGCAAAGTTATAGGTGCTGCCAATGGCTCCATGCGCGCCGCCGCACAGCCCGCTCAACAGCATTTCATCAGAGCCAAACAGTACATTAAATCGACCATGGTCCAACTCAACACACGCCTGCAATTCATAAACTGTGGTTTTGCTGTACTTAATTCCGGCCATTGTGGAGATGCGGTTGCCGCTCGCTCGAAGCAGTTCAACCACATCAATGTTGACATCTGTAATGCCGGGAATGTGGTAGTAGTAAAAGGGGAGGTTGGGAGCGCAGGCCGCAACTTCTGCCATAAAGCTGACCAGGGCTTCAATTGAGTTGGGCTTAAAGTAAGAAGGAGGAACCAGAGAAATGGCATCGGCCCCAATATCTTGAGCGTGTGCGGCCAGTTCCTGGGAATCTCGCAAACTGTTATGTCCAACGTGAACAATAATGGGGACACGCCCAGCCGAGGCATCTACGTAGGCTGCGGCCACTTTTTTGCGCTCTTCAGTGGTTAAAGATGGGCCTTCGCCGGTGCTGCCGCACACAAAAAAGCCTCTAATTTGTTCATTGGTAAGTTGGTTGACAATAGCGGGAACCGTAGCCAGGTTCAGGTCGCCATTGTCGAGCATTGGTGTAAATCCTGCGGCAATTAAGCCTGTAAAATGTTTATTGTTAGTCATTAATGCGTTACCTCATTTTCTCCAAGTTTATTGGCGCTTTGAGTTGCGATTGAGTAACCATTCAGCCCCCCTGTCATTCCCGCACGTATTAAGCGGGAATCCACAGACTGCACGCATAGATTCCCGCTAAAAGCATGCGGGAATGACATAATTCTGGCAGGGGGGTGAACGGTTACGCGATTGAAGGTTGCGCCACACTTCAACATCTTCAGCGTTTTCAATTTGGGGGCTAAAGCCAAATTGAAGATATAGATTGATGGCCGGAATTCGGGCGGTTGAGGTGGTTAAATAAGCCTGAGTGTGCCCTAATTCTTGCAAACGATGACAAACCGCCGTCATTAAGGGTTTGGCCAACCCACCCCCTTGCCGGTTGGGTACAATTGCCACCCAATGAACCCGGCCAAATAACTGCCCCTGATAGTTGTTGTTGAACCAGGCTGTGGCTGTGCCAACGGCCATCCCCTCAGAATCACAAATGTACAATTGACGCTCTGCCGGCGCGGATTGATTCCGGCCAAATTCCTGCACAAACAGGGGCGGTGTTATCTCATTGTAGCGGTCTGCCGCTGCCTGAATTTTCACCCAGTTTTGCTCGTCACCCGGACGATACGGTCGCAATGAATAGCCGGTGGGCAAGTTGTATTGGGGGATGTTTTCAAGGTCAGGGCGTATCATAGCTATGGGAACATTCTGTTTGTTCATCTATGCCATATCTCTCCTTGTCTCCTAATCTCCAATCTCTTTTTACATAAACCGCCACCCTCGTTGGGCGGTTAGGCCTCGGTTGGGTTTAGGTTCGAATGGTTTGCCGGGCAGTCCTTTCAGTTGGTCGTTTTCCAGCCAGTTTAAGTCATCGCCGTATAAGTTGTCAATTAATTGGCCGGTTAGCTCATCGAGTACCGGGGCATAGTCCGGGTTATCGGCCAGATTGTGCAGTTCATTCGGGTCGGCTTGCAAATCAAACAATTGAAAATGGTTGCCGACAGGGTAGCAAATGAGCTTGAAACGTTGATTGCGCAGCATCCGGGTTGCCTCATCGCCTTCGTAATGCTCGCCGTAAAGATATTCACGTCGGGTGCTGGAGAGTAACGAAATACCTTCAATCGATTCAGGGATAGAAATTCCGGCCATATTGAGCAGCGTGGGCATTATGTCGCACAGTTCAACCAGCCGGTCATCTGTTTGATGGTGTCCCAACTGTGCGTACTCCGCGGTGGGCATAATTATGAGGGGTACTTTAGCCGAATCCTCGTAGTGCAGCCCTTTGGCAAACTGGCCGTGATTGCCCAGCATATCCCCGTGGTCTGAGGTGAAGACAATGATAGTATTGTCCAGCAACCCTTCTTCACGCAGCATCCCAATCACCAACCGAACTTGGTGGTCAATATGGGTGCAGAGAGCATAAAACGCCCG
Source organism: uncultured Caldilineaceae bacterium (assembly GCA_964460505.1). Taxonomy (GTDB): domain Bacteria; phylum Chloroflexota; class Anaerolineae; order 4572-78; family J111; genus J095. Next base: position 4,720 of record CAYWSS010000140.1, read on the forward strand.
ACGCGCCAGCTTCAACTCTGCATCACTCAGACCCGTTCGGCCATCATCGTACCGGTTGAGCGCATACCAGTTGTTATGTCGATTTTTCAAAGAATAAGGCCGGGACTCAAAATCTGTGGCCCACTCGCCAAAATACGGTGCCGGGATTGTAACATCTCGATACATCTCCAGATAGTCTCGCAGGGGCACCAGTGGTGGGTGCGGTGCGTTGAACGACATGTACCAGAACGCCGGTCGGGTGGGGTCGCGGCGTTTGATGGTGCGACACATCTCGCGGACGGTCCAGTTGGTGGGGTGACAATGCTCCGGCAAATGCCAGGGGCGAGTCAAGTAGTCGGTGGTAGGCATGCCGTGAGTGTATTCCTGGCCGGCATAGCCTTCATCAGCCAAAAACAGTTCGTAGTCATCGGCCTTGCTCTCCAGATGATGCCGCCCTTCTTCATTCAGGATAACATCGTCAAAGCCAATACGGTCTCGCTGAGGGTAAACGTGCAGCTTGCCGACGGCATAGGTTTGGTAACCGGCATCAGAAAACGATTGGGCAACTGTAGGAATATTTGGCATCCGCATTGTTTCGCTGAACACCCGGTCGCCGTGGGTGCGGGCAGTAGTGCCGGTCATTAATCCCCGGCGGGCCGGGATGCAGGTGGGCGAAGCGCTGTAGGCATTGGTGTAGCGCACACCGTTGGCGGCAAGCTGATCGAGCGTGGGGGTCATAATGCAGGGATGCCCGGCTACTCCCAGCAAACTGCCGGGCCAGTGGTCAACGCAGATCAAGAGAACATTAGGTTGTTCGTCAGTATGATTTCTCATTGTTTTGTTGTAACCGTTCACTCCCCACCCCCCTCAATCCCCCCGTGAACGGGGGGAAGTTGAAAGCCCTCCCCCCTCGTGAGGGGGGAGTTGGAGGGGGGTGAATAATTACGTTTTGTTAGTCTTTTACAGCAACGTTATTTATGCTCCACAAATTCATACATTGATGAAACATCAATTTGACCGGAGGTGTTACTCCATTGCCCAAACCATTTGGCAATACACTCCTGCACCGGGTCGTTGTAGCGGCGAGCCACATCAATAAGCTGCTGCCGTAACTCGTCAGCGCGGGGGTGTGAGGCTTTCCCGGCCAGCAAATTGTTCATTTCATAGGGGTCTTCATTCAGGTCGTAGAGTTCGTCATTATCCGCCGGATTGAAGATGTATTTCAGGCCGTCGCGGGTGATGAGACTCCGTTCTGTGCGCAGGTAGCGGATGCCGTGAAATTCCAGATAAAGCTCATCTCGTCCCGGCAATTGGTTGCCCTCTTCGCTCAGGCAGGGCAGGAAAGATTGGCCGTCCAGTTCATCGTCTGCATTTTGGCCCAGCAGGTCAAGAATGGTGGGGAAGATGTCCATGTTGTAGACAAGCTGGTTGCGTTCCCGGCTTTCAATCTGCCCGGGCAAACACACCATCAACGGCACGCGATGGGCCTCCTGGTACAAATATCCCTTGTCTTGCAAGCCGTGATTGCCTTGCATATCGCCATGGTCACTGGTGAACACAACCATCGTGTTATCCGCCAGACCAAGCTCTTCCAGCCGGTCCAGCAGCCGCCCAATTTGTTCATCAACCAGGCTGATGTAGTCGTAGATCAGGCCGATGATTTGCTGCCACGCTTCCCAGGTGTCTGGGAGTTTGGCAAAAAAGCTGTTAACCAACCTGTGAAAGCGGCGGGGTTTGCTGCTGTAGTCATCGGGCCAGTTAGCCGGCTGAGGAATAGCCGCCCGGTCATGCCTGCCCACATATTCGGGCGAGGGCAGATACGGGCCGTGAGGTGCCCAATATTGGCATGTCAAAAAGAATGGCTGTCTTGTTTTTTTGTGGGTGCGGGCAAAATCGTCCAACAGCTCGAGGGTGACATTTGTTAGATAGTGCGTGGTGGTAGATTCTAACGGCCCGTTCCACTCGCCGGCCTGCAACGTTTGCCGGTTACGGTTGGCAAAATGAGGATTTTTGATTGGCCCGTAGCTGAGATTGTTTTCTTTTAGATAGCGCCGGTATCCGGCATCACGGCGTAAATCGCCATATCCGGGTATGCTCAGCCCCTCAAAGCCGTAGTCTGCCGGACTCAATTCTGTGCCTACGTGCCACTTGCCGGTGAATCCGGTACGGTAGCCCATTTCTTGTAAGCGAGTGTGCAGCAATTGTTCGGGGTGAGGCAGTTCGCGGGCCAGAGCATGATACATATCGCAATTTGTGCCCATGCCGTGATTGAAAGCAAACAGGCCGGTAAACATAGAGCCGCGAGAAGGGGTACACAGGCTGGAGGGGGAATAAGCATTATGGAACAGAACGCTTTGCGCCCGCAGCCGGTCTAAATTGGGCGTTTGGACAAAAGGGTTCAAAAGCGTGTCGGCCCGCATTTGGTCTACGCCTATCCACAGAATATTTGATTGTTTCTCTAAATTCCCATTTTTCATATTTTTTGTCCGTTACCGGTAACGTATAAATTCAGAGTATCTTCTCAATATTCCGGGGGAAACGCGGCCTGAGCTTGCCGAAGGCCGTTGGTTTCGACAGGCTCAACCAACTTTACCGCGATTTATTGAGAAGATGCAATTCAGACATAAGTTCAGCGATTAGCTTGCTAATTCAAAGGTGTGGGCAATGGTAGAAACCGTCTGCAAAATATCTTTTGAGGCTGCACGCGGTATGGCGCAACCGCTGCTAAGAATAAACCTTCCACCACCAACAAGCCCCTCATTTATGCAGCGTTGAGCTTCTTCCGTAATCTCGGCTTCATTTGATTGGATAAATGAGAGGGTATCGACTCCCCCCATCAGAACCATGCTGTCACCCACCCTTTCGCGGGCATCGGCCACAGAAAAGCCGCCCAAAGGGTCTAGCGGTGCGACACAATCAATGCCCGCTTCCGCGAGCAGCTCGATAATTGGCAGAACATTGCCGCAGATGTGGCAGTAGATTTTTACGCCGGGGCAGTAATTATGCAGTTCGTCGCAAACCGTTTTCATATGGGGAAAGATGAACTCGCGCCAATGTTTGGGCGAAATCAGCGACATATTGGCCGTTGAGTCGTTGAGGCGGAGGATACGCAACCCCAAATCAAGATTAAACTTGCCTCGTTCAATGGAGCGGGCTACGCCTTTTTCCATCATCGCGTGAACCAGTTGGGGGTTATCGATGAAGTCCATCAGGCCGCGCTCTATTCCCCTGAACCCAATATAGAAAGACAGCGTGGCCGAGTCGCAATCGCCAAAGAGGGCAATCCGGTCACCGGCGTAGGCTATCATCTGGCGCTGGTAATCACCATATCCGGTTTCCTCGTAGAAGGATTTGTCCGGCACAACAATTTTTTGTACGTCAGAAATATCTTTGACAAATGGTTCATTAGATTTCCAGAAGTTTTGATGGGCGATAAAATGCGGGTCGTCCAGCCGGAAGTCCGTGGAGTCAAGGAGCAGGGTGGCCCAGCCGCCGGGCATATCAATGGTGCCCAGTCTGCGGCCCGATTGGTCAATTTCAAATACGGTTTCGCCCTCTTGTTCCGTTTTGCGGGCCGGTAAAATAAACTGCCTTACGCCGTCTGCACCCACCACCAATCCGGCGTCAACCATAACCTTCAGGGCCAGAAAAGGGTCTTCAATTACGGCTCGCATATCGGTGTTGGTCAACATAGCGGCCAGATCAAGCCAGATTTTGGGGGCAAAAGGAACCCGGTCTACCGCTTCACCGGCAAAGGCTCGCCGGAGTCGCTCCGGGGGTGTTAGAAATTCATCCATCGTTTCACCTTTTTGCAATATATCGCTGAATCAATATTTTCCGTATTCCAGCCCGGCCTCATACATAGCCACAATATTTTCCACCGGCACATCACCTTGCAGCGAGGGGTGTCCGGGCGAGAGAATATAGCCGCCACCGGGGCCAAGCTGCTCAACTACGCGCTTTACTTCGGCTTTAACATCATCCACGCTGCCTGTAGGTAAAATGTTCTGGGCACTGACACCCCCGGAGAAGGAGAGACGATCGCCATATTCCGCTTTTAGTTCAACAGCGTTCATGGTCGAGATTTCGGGTTGGATGGGGTCTAAAATATCAACGCCCCACTCAATCAAGTCTGGAATGGCCTGGCGCACGTTGCCGTCGGTGTGGAACATTACTTTGACATCGTATTGGTGGGCCAGATTGGCAAATTTCTGAATACGATGTCCAAAGTAACTGCGCAACATTTTGGGGCTAATGAATAGACTTTGTTGCGCCCCGATGTCATCGGCCAGGCGAAAAATATCAATTAAATCACCGGCCTCCTCAAAGACATGCTGGAAATAATCGTAATAAAAACCGGTCACTTTATCCAGAATGTAAGTGGTTAGTTCCGGGTCACCGGCCATTTCCAGCAGCATTTTACTAATTCCCCGGTAAAGGGTAGGATGCTGAAAAACGGAAGCGCCGGTGGCGGCAACGGCAAACTCTTCGGCCCAGGGCTCCAGATCGCGGCGCACGTTTGAGAAGTCAAGCCAATCAACCTGTGGCCAGGGGAACGCTTCCATCTCTTCAATAGTTTCATAGTCGCCCAGGGGTGGATCGCCCATAGAGTGGGCTTTGCCAAAGGGGGTTTCTGTTACTATTTCTTCGTAACTAAAGAGCCGCATTACATCGCCGCTCCAATCGGGGGGGATGCCCAGGTTATCGGGGCCGATGTATTTTGGCCCGATTGTACCTTTGTAAGAAAGGCCGCGCATATCAAAAATATCCAGGTGCAGCGCCCTGTGCAGTTCCCGGTCTGTTTGAATCTCAAGATGCTTTTTTAGGTTTTTGATTACCCAGGCGCCGGCCGACATCATCATCGGCACCCGATCCGGTTCCTGGTGGTTGAGAGCGATTTGAACACGTTCTTTAGAGTTCATCGAATATCCTGGTTTGTAAAATTCATAAAGCGGGCGACGGCACTGATACCTCTTGTCTTAATCTGGAGGATTCTTCTGCCGCAAAAACTACCGCCATAATGTGCTGGGCGTAAGCCCCGGAAACAGGCGATTCATTATTAAGTTGGATAGCATCGGCAAAGGCTCGCCACTCATTTACCAGGGCTTCGTGCATTGAGTTTTCCGAGCCGGTTTTTGGTATCGTTTGCCACTTCTCATCACGGCCAACGGTGACTCCGGTGATGTAATCGATGTTTAACATTCCCTCGGTACAGGTCAACTCGGTTAAATGCTTGGGAGCGCCGATTTTGTAACCGGTACTGACCACCGTGCCCACTGCGCCATTTTCATATCTCAAAAAAATTGTGCCCGCGTCGTCGGCCTGTTGCTCGTGAAAACGGGTATCAAATTGGGCGCACACGCTGCTCACCGGGCTGCCGACAAGCCAAGTCAGGCGGTCCAGGCAGTGCATCCCGGCCGTCCGCCACATGCCGCCACCGGTCGTGTGGTCAAGATGCCAGGAACGGCGATTCGGCTCAAACCAGTATTTTGACATGGTGCTTGTGCCCATCACAATATTGCCCATCTGGCCTGATTCAACCATTTTTTTTGCGGCTACGTAGGCAGGCGCAAATTGATTGGTGTGCCCCACCATCAGCTTTACCTGTGCTTCGGCCACAGCCCGCAAAATCTGGTCACATTCGGCCAGGGTTGGGGCCATTGGTTTTTCCAGCAGAATGTGTTTGCCGGCCCGGGACGCCTCGATCGTAATTTCGGTGTGCAGATGATGGGGCGTGGCAATAAGAGCCACGGTTCC
>CAYWSS010000141.1:0-10422 GCA_964460505.1 uncultured Caldilineaceae bacterium
TAAGGCTTAAACGCCATTCCTAAATGCACAAGTTATTTAATCCCGGTTCCTAAGTTGAGTTAGACGCTACGTATTGCGTACTTCGCATTGCGCACAATTTGTCCTTACGCAATACAAAGTTATTACTTAACTCAGTTCAGACACACCCAACTGAATTAGACAAACCTGGAGAAGAATTTAATGAGCAGCTACCTTAAACAATGGGACGTTGAAGACACCAAATTCTGGGAAGCGACCGGAAAACGTATTGCCAACCGTAATCTGTGGATATCCATTCCCAGCCTGCTGTGCGCCTTTGCCGTGTGGCTCTATTGGAGCATTATCACCGTACAGATGAAAAACCTCGGTTTTCCATTTGATACCGCGCAGCTTTTTACGCTGTCGGCTATTGCCGGGCTGGCCGGGGCCACTATACGCATCCCCAACTCTTTTCTAATTGCCATTGCCGGCGGCCGCAATGTAATTGTTCTGACCACCGGCTTGCTGATTATCCCGGCGCTGGGGGTGGGCATTGCCCTGCAGGATATTAGTACCCCCTACACCACATTTGCCATTCTGGCCGCGCTGTCCGGCTTTGGCGGAGGCAATTTTTCATCGTCAATGTCCAACATCAGCTTTTTCTTTCCCAAACGGATGCAGGGAGCCTCGCTGGGTTTAAATGCCGGGCTGGGTAACGTTGGGGTCAGTGTCATGCAGGTTTTGCTGCCTTTTGTCATGACCTTTAGCCTGTTTGGGGCTTTGGGGGGTGCGGGCCTGCCGCTGCCCACGGATGTTGGCGGGAAAGCTGCCGGGACTCTGGTTTATATTCAGAATGCCGGGCTGGTGTGGGTCCCTATCCTGATTGTGCTGGTCATTGCCGGCTGGTTTGGAATGAACAACCTGTCCACGGCCACCCCGCACCTGGGATCAACCGCCACCGCAATGGGCAAGATACTTGGCCTGCTGGCGGTAGGGTTGGTCGGCACGGCGGTGGGGTTGTTCCTGCTGTTAACCTTAGGGATCACTATGTGGGTTGTGTTGCCCGTCACCATTGCCCTGACCGTGTTTATAATGAAGATGATACCGGGTGATATTAAAGAGAATCTAAATACCCAGTTTGCCATTTTTCAAAACAAACATAACTGGATTATGACCTACCTGTATACCATGACCTTTGGGTCGTTTATTGGTTATTCGGCGGCGTTTCCCCTGCTGATTCGGGTTGTCTTTGGAGAGCTGCCGGACGGCACCCTCAACCCCAACGCCCCCGACCCGTTTGCTTATGCCTGGCTTGGGCCGTTGGTTGGCTCCATTATCCGGCCCGTGGGCGGCTGGATGTCGGACAAACTGGGCGGTGCCAAAGTGACCCAATGGGATACGGTGGTCATGATTTTGGCCGCGCTGGGCGTGGCTTACTTTGTTAAGCAGGCCAATGGCGCTGCCCAGCCGGAGCAATATTTCTTTCCCTTCCTGTTTTTGTTCCTGATTCTGTTCATCACTACCGGCATCGGCAACGGCTCCACCTTCCGCATGATTCCCATCATCTTTAAACCCACGGAAGCCGGCCCGGTTTTAGGCTGGACAGCCGCCGTAGCCGCCTATGGCGCGTTCATTATCCCCAGAGTTTTTGGCCAGCAAGTGAAAGCCGGACACCCGGAATACGCGCTGTACGGATTTGCTATCTACTACTTCACTTGCTTGCTGGTAAACTGGTACTACTACGCCCGCAAAAATGCAGAGATAGAATGTTAAGTTCCGGCCAATAGAAAGCAATCAATTCTGAAAAAATTCAATGTAATCGCTTCGGTGGCATAATTACTGCCGAAGCGATTCTTTGTATTCAACATAAACCTTTCCGGAAGCTTGATGTCAGGCCAGAATCGTTTCATACTACAAGGGCGCAATGTAATTAGAGCAATTTGGCTTTAAAACAGCTTCCGGAAAGGTTATTTGCCAGAATGTCAGGCACTGAATTCAACAGAAAAGGTTTTTGGGGTTAGGTGTGAAAAAAGTTACCGATCTTTCTCGCTTCATTTACAGCCGAATTGGAAGGAAGTTGTTCTTATTTGGATTCGTGACATTTTCACTGACAATCAGCGTATACACGGCAACTGTTCAGGTTGAAAATAACGATGCCTTCTGCGCTTCGTGTCACACTGAGCCGGAAAGCGCCTACTATCAAGACAGCCTCGCGCCGGATAATTCTGATATCCTGGCCGCATTCCACACCGGGCTTGGAACCCGCTGCATCGATTGCCACAGCCGCCAATGGATCCCCGGCCGCGTGTGGGCGCAATGGGGCGGGCTCCAGAATCTTCTGGCTTTCCACTCGGGAGATTACGCCGACCCCAGTGCCACCACCCGCCCCGTAGGTGAGGGCGGCTGCACCAAATGCCACAGCGATCTTACCTGGGTCAGCCAACGTCCCAGCCACTACCACTCCCCTCAATTGCGCCGAAACTGGCGGGCTGCGGGTGGGCCGGCCAACAGTTGCCAGGCCTGCCACCCGTCTCACACCCCCGTCTCCCGGTTTGCAGATGCCGCACGCAACGAATCGGAATGTACGGCTTGCCACGACGCGACCGGTTAAGTTGATAATTGGGGGGGAGTACCGGCCCTTGGGTTGGGTTGAACGCCGGTGAAACACAACCCGATGTTGCATCTCACCGGTTTCTGTTAAGTTGAGCCTGCGGCGAAACCCAACAGAAACCGGCGGCCGTAATCCCCACACACGGGGGGGTGAACCAAAAAGAGGGCCATCAAAAAACGATGGCCCTCTTTTTGGAAACGTTTGCTAACGGTTGTTTGTTATTTGGAGGCGGCTTCTTCTCGCAGGCGCTTGGCTTCGTTTTCAATTCTGATGGCGGTTTCATTGAGCGGTGCCCAACCGTACCAGTGCATATAATCGGCGCTGTTGTGGAACGCGCCCTGGAAGGCTCGCTGGCGGTATTCCATCCACTGCAGGTAGAGGTCTTGCTCAATATCGGTGGGCGCATCGTAAAAGGCCAGCAAGAAGGGGTACGGGGGGGTGGGGTACCCTTCAGCCGGTTCCAGAATGCCATCCTCATACAGCCCCTTGATGGTTTCAATAGATTGAGCCAATACCTTATCAGATTCCTTCAGCAGTTCATCGCTGGTTTCCAGGTTGGTGCGGGCAAAGGTTTCGCTGTGACATTCGGTACAAATTTCTAACATTTCCTTACGGCCTCTGTTCCAATCTGCCATCGTCAACCGCGCCAGTTGCAACTCGCCAACAGCTTCAAACAGCGGGCCTGGCTCTGCTTCGGGCGTAAGCGCGCCGACAGCTTTTAGAATAGAAGCCCGAACGGCGGCCCATTCCTCATCCCGTTCTTCTACGCGCAGGCCCAGAAAACCCCACGATGTTCTTACCTCATGGTCACCTTTATCCATATGGCAGTATTGGCAGGTGGGGGCGCGATAGGTGGCGCCGTCTGCCAGGGAGGTTTCCCAGTCCCAGGTTTCTTTTTCTATCTGGAAGATGATCCCGTGTTTGGAACTGTTATACATTTCCCACTGAGGGTGGTCGAAGCCCATGTGGCAGTTGGAGCAGGTTTCGGGCCGTCGCGCTTCTATGGTGGAAAAGCTGTGCCGTGTGTGGCAGGAATCGCAGCCGCTGATGCCGTATTTTTGGCCGGCTTCTGCAAACGCGGCCAGATCATCCTGGTTTTTCTCCCCAATTTTGTGGCAGTTGCCGCACCCTTTTTGACCCACAAACACCCCTATCGGCTGGTTGTGCAACATTGGAATGGCATCTGCGGCGGCCCAGGCCAGGTTGTGCTTACCCCGTTGAAACTGCTCTACCTGATTGGAGTGGCATTTTTTGCAGGTGCCCTGCGTAGGCATTGTAGCCAGTGCTGCATCGTCATCGCCGGTGTGTTCTTCGCCGTGGCAGCCGGCGCAATCCACAATCTCGTCATCGTTGTTGGCGTGTTTACTTTCTCTGTATTGGGTTACCAGGCCGGGATTACTCTTGGCGTGGCAGGTAACACAATCACTTTCTTGCTGTTTGGGGGCGGGCGGCGGCGCACCGGGAACATCGTAGGCCCAGGTTGCCGTGGCGCTAAACAAGGCAACGCCCAGCACAAAAACAAGTGTGGCAAAAAATTTAATCTTCATAACATGTATCTCCCTCTTAATTCTTGGTGTGGCTGAAACAGGCATTGCTGAGTCAGATGGATTAAGGATGATGTTAAAATGGGCTTGTAAAAAAAGACACAAATCCATGGTTACTATCCTAACAGAGTGTGGGGCGTAGTGCCATCCCCACTTTGAGCCATTTTGCAAAAGCGAGGGACTACGGAGATATAGTACTTTTGAGGGTGATTGTTGTACCCATTAGAAAAATAGCACCACCGCCGTGGCGGTGGTGCTATTTTTTTGTAAAGCAATGAACGTTACGGGAAAATCCCTTTATTTACTTTTCAAATTGCCAGTAAGCTTTACCCGGAAGTTCAAAGTTGATGACTTGTTCCTGGGTGGCCGCTTTGTCGGCTTTTAAGCCGGCCGAGTGAATTCTAAATTCGGGTGGCAGTTCGTAACCAACACCGGTCCACAGATCACGGTTGGCAAACTGTTCCTGGGCCATTTCCCACTGTTTGTCAGACAGCAGGCCTTTGTTGTAGGCGGCTTCTACGTTGGCTTCGGCACGCGCCCAGTAATCATCCAGCCAGGCATCGTCACCACGATTCATGAGAATCTTCGAGGTGTAGTCGTCGCCCTTGCGGAAGGCCAGAATATCGGGGCCCCAGGCAGTGCCGGGCACATCGTAGAACGGATAGAGCCAGAACTTGTTGGGGTCGTCTGATTGCAGCCATGCTTCGGCTTCGGGCAGGCCCTTTTCAGCCGCGTCCTGAATAATATGAACCAAATCGTGCTGCAGGTCCCAGATGCCGTGCCACTGGGTGTAGTCGGCGCCCATCATCAGCGCCCCGTGGCGGTAGCGCCGGCCTTCGTGGTGCCAGACGTTGTAGGCATCTTCTTCCACACTTTCATCGTAGCCGGCAACTGTAAACGGGGCCAACCCTTCAAAGCCAGGGGTAACGATCAGTCCGGCATCGTTCATGTTGTTGAGCCAGCGTTTGGCTTCGCGGTAGATTTCGTTGTACTGCAACGCATTGAGGTCACCAACCAACAGGTACCTCTCAATGAACGGCTGGGCGTGACACTGGCGGCAAACGGTTTCCATATTTTCCCGTTTTTCTTGCCAGGTCAGGCCATCGCCCCAGGCTTCTGTGGTGCGGATGGTGTAGGGAGATTGTGTTTCCCAGCCCATACGCATGCCCACGTCGTGGGTAGAAGGCATGCCGGGGGCGGCATCCATGTGGCAGGTGGTGCAGGTTGGCACGTCAATTGGAACCAGCCCGCCATTGTCATCGCTGTCGTAGCCCAGGTCCCATTCATGCATATGGGTGGTAAAGATATTACCGTGTTTGGACTCCAGGTAAATTTCAATGTGGGGATGGTCGGGGCCAATGTGGCATTCGCCGCAGGTGTAGGGATTGCGAGCTACAGCAACATCAAAGCTGTGTTTGGGGTGGCAGGCATCACATTCGCCCACGCTTTGGTCTGGCCAGTAGTGGCCAATGTTGTGACATTCCTGGCAGCCGTGTTTAGTGGCAATGGTCGGTTCAAACACCTTGCGGTCAAAGGAGTTACCCAAAAAGATCATCGACGTAGCGCCGTGCTTGCTGCGGCCAAACTCGGTAACTTCATTTTCGTGGCACTGGTTGCAGTCTTTGGGGGTGGGGTGAGACCCAACCATATAACCTTCGTGTTCAAAGGCATCAAATTCACCTTCTTCAGCCGCGTGGCAATCTAAACAGGTTGCGCCTTCAGCCTCGGTGGCGTGCTTGCTTCTTAGATAGACATCCACCATTTTGGGTGTTTCTTCTGTGTGGCAGTCGATACAATCCTGCGACCCATCGCTCGGTTGAAGCGCCGCTTCAGCGGCCGGCCCAATGTCGTTTACTGCTTCTATTTGTACTGCGTTTTGTGTGCTATTGGGTAACGAAGCGCCGGCAGCAGGCGATACAACCGTAAAGGTAATGAAGAGTGCCGCAGCCAGAACTGCGATTGCCCCAGCAATAAATGGTCTTCTGTTACTCATGTGTTTACCCTCCAAAAGTAAAAACAAATTGCCCGTTTTGGGACTTTTTTAGAAAACTGTGTAGCTTATTTTTCTCACTTTATTCCATCCGCACCTCTTTCCAGCCAACATACCAATAACTTCTTCAGCTTAGATTGGTTCAATCTTAAAGATTGAACCAATTTTTTAGTAACTTGCAGGCCGGTACAATCATCACGGCTATCCAACTTTGAGACACGCGACAAGTAACCGATAACACAACCCTAATAGTACCGTTTTTCACGTTTGGAATCTATCCACTTTTGATGGCATTTATTTTTATCGGAGGAGCTATCAGGGGGTAGTGCTTTTGGGGGGCTAATCGGGGCTAATCGGGCTATCGAATTTACGAATAGCGCAAATTTTTTCGACCTGCGCAATAAGGTTTATACCGGCCGCAGAAGCTAAAAAAATATCAGCTTGAACCTTGAGGCAAACCCGGATTCGCTAACCGCAGGGGAGGATTTTGACCACCGATTCAAGGGGAATATCCTCAGTTTGATAATACCCGTATCCGGCGCAGGCGCGACACATAACCGACCCTTCGTGGGTTATTTCGCGTTCGTTGGTGATTTCTTCGCCGCAGGTTTGGCAATGTACCCGATGGGCTTCTTTGCTCAGCAACTTGTCTAACGAAAAGCTCAATTTCACGTTCCGGGCCGTCAGCAATTCATCATCGGGCATACGTTGGTAGCCCAGCAGGTAGGCCTGCCAGCGGTTGGGAGCGTCGGTAGCGTACTGTTTGGCCAGGTGACGGCTGTTCAAACTGGTCGTTACCCGCACCGCCCGCCCGCTTTCGGTGTCGATGAAGGTGGCCGCCACTTTGCCAAAATCTAAAATGCGCAGCGTGCGGCGTCCCACCCAACAGCCGGTGGCTACGGCAATGCCGTCAGTTGCGCAGCCGTAGGTTTCTGACACGGTGAGCAGTTGTTTGTCTTGTTGGGGCACAGTCAAATCCAGCAGTTTTCCGCCAAACAAACCAATCCGCACGCCCAACACCTGCCGGGGGCAGAGATGCTGGTGCAAGCCGGCAGATTTTTCAAGAAGTTCTTTAATGGTTGGCATATGATTCTCTCTGAAAATAAAATTACACGGAGTTACACAGAGCCATCACTAGATAAGAACTCAAGGAGGCCAGGATTTTCCTGACCCTATCGCTTTGCGCTCTTTCATTGTTGTCGTCCCGGCAGGGGCTGGCGCTTTCTTATTTGCCCAGAATTTTCTTTTCAACCAATGACACCAGCCCGTCCACATCGTTGATGTCATAGACGGGGGTAAAATCAGGAATTGGGTAATCGGCGGCGAGGGCCAACAAGTCGGCCGGATTGCCAATGCGCCCGGCATGGCGCTCGGCGCGGGAAACCTCAATGGCCGGTAATTTTGCCAGCGAAAAGCCTTCGGTCAGCACCAGATCGAAATCCGTTAATTGGGCTGCCACCTCTTGCGGCGTGGGGGCCTGCGGCGGGTAATCGAACATTACCGTTGTCAGCGGCGAAATGAGCACTACGCGCTCTGCCCCTGCTTCGGCGTGACGCCAGGTGTCTTTGCCCGGGGAATCCATACTTTTGTCAGTGTGGAAATGATGTTTGATGGTGGCAATTCGATAGCCCCGCGCCCGCAGTGCTGCAATCAACTTTTCAATGAGCGTGGTTTTGCCTGATCTGGATTTTCCGATAATCGATACAATTGGAGGAGTCATAGGTTTAACTTCCGTCATATTTGTTGCTCTCCGGTATGGTTGCATTTTTCAAAATCATGTCGTACAAAAATACGCCGCTCAGGTCGGCGTGGCTGCCGGCGGGCGGGCAACCCCTCCGGCAGTTCCGGGGCACGCAACTCAACCCTGAGAGCATCGACTTCTTTGGCCGGCAGCACTTCTTCTTCCGGCTTTGCTGTATCTGCGGGAGCGCCCCGCTGCAATAATTATAGCAAACAATAGCGCTACAAAAAAAGTGGTACATTTCTTTTTGTCATGGGTCGTCTCATATTTACCCTCACCCCGTCGCTGGCGCGACTCTCCTCTCCTACTGGGAGAGGGGTTGGGGGTAAGGGCCTATTTTCAGGAGATATTACCCGCTCGTAGTCAGCCTCGAAGCGATAGCGGAGTGGCGTTAGACGGCCAAAGGTCCGCTGCACTGCACACCTGACTACAAGCATTTATACAAGGAGTTGAACTCGGCCTACGCCTTTGGCAGCACCGGAAATGAAAATTTGACATCTGACTACTGTCATCTCTACAAAAACAGGTGCCGCACCGCCGAGGTATAAACCGCGCCGTTGCCGCTGCTGGTTTCCTTTTTCAGGCGGATGGTGGGTTCGTGCAGAATTTTGTTGATTAGGCGGTGGCTCATGGTTGCCACCAATTCCTGCTCGCGGTCATCTAAATCAAGCCGGTTAAAGAGGCGCTGCAGCTCGTCCTGGCGCAGCAGTTCAACATGTTTGCGCAGGTCGGTAATGGTAGAGACGGCGCTAAGCGAGGATAGCCACTCAGTATATTTTTCGCTTTCTTCGGCCACAATGGCTTCAACCCGCGGTATTTCCATTTCCCGCTCGCGCACGTTGTTGTCGGCCTGATTTTGCAGGTCGTCGATGTCGCGTAGATGCACGTTGGGTAGTTTGGACACGTCGGGGTCAATATCGCGCGGCACGGCAATATCAATGAGAAAAAGTGGCCTGCCTTGCCGGCAGGTCAGCGTCGGTTCAAGCAGCTCTTTATTTAGGATGGTGTGCGGCGCGCCGGTGGAGGTAATAATAATATCGGCGGTAACCATGGCTTCGGGCAGCTTCTGAAAGCTGATGGCTTTGCCGTTCCAGGCTTTGGCCAGTTGCTCTGCGTTTTTAAAGGTGCGGTTGGCCACCACAATGTCGGCGGCTCCCCGTTTTATGAGGGCGCTGACGGCAATGGCGCCCATCTCTCCGGCGCCAATCAGCAGAATTTGCCGCTGCGACAGGTCGCCCAGCAGGTCGGTGGCCAGCCCGGCCGCCACAGAACTGATGCTGGAAGGGTTGACGCTGATGGCGGTTTCGGTGCGGGCGCGTTTGCCGGCGTGGATGGCTGCCGTAAACAACTTGCTCAGCACCGTGCCCGCGGCTCGCTGCGAGAGGGCCGCTTCGTAGGCGGAGGTGATTTGCCCCAAAATTTGAGGCTCGCCCAGCACCATCGAATCGAGACCGGAGGCGACTCGCATCAGGTGGCACACGGCTTCTTCATTGTGCAGCACGTAGAGATACTTTTTAAATTTTTCTCTGGCAACCCCCCGCGAGCGGCTCAAAAATTCAATAATGGAGTTTACAGCAATTTCCGGGTCGTGGACCAGGGTGTACACTTCCAGCCGGTTGCACGTGGATAGAATAACGCCTTCCCGAATGTGTTCCAGGTGGGCTTTCTCGTGGGTGGCGTC
The DNA here is from genome assembly GCA_964460505.1 of uncultured Caldilineaceae bacterium. GTDB lineage: Bacteria > Chloroflexota > Anaerolineae > 4572-78 > J111 > J095. The sequence continues at coordinate 9,526 of CAYWSS010000141.1, forward strand.
AAAATGAGTCAATCCGGAGCGAAGCATTGTGGGCGAAAATGCCAGACATTCCCGAATTTCTACCGGTGCGGTTTTGTGGTTTAGGCCAACAAGTACAAGTTTCATAATTTCTTCCCCTTTTCCTGTTTACCAGGTTTCTTCGTTATCATTTTCCAAGGTTATGCCATCTGCCAGACCTTCTCTAACAGCAAATACGGCAGCCTGAACCCGGTTTTTGAGATGGAGTTTATCCAGAATGTTGCGCAGGTGGTTTTTTACCGTGTGTTCGGTAATAGTCAATTCCTCTGCAATTTCGTGGTTGGATGCACCGCCGGCCACCAGCCGCAGCAGTTCTACTTCGCGTGGGCTAAGGTCTTTAATGCTGGGCGCATTGCCTTTGCTTTGCCGGTTAAACTCGCGCAAAATGCGGCTGGCGGTGGTGCGGGAAATGGGCGCCTCTCCCTTGAACACACCGCGTAACATGCCGGCCAACTCGTCCGGTTCCAGGTTTTTTAATAAATAGCCCTGCGCGCCGCTTTTAATGGCTTCAAACAAACTGTGATCGTCATCAGAAAAGGTGAGCATTACAATTTTTACGTAGGGCATATCTTTCATTATAAGGCGCGTGGCCTCAAGCCCGTTGCAGTTAGGCATCTGCACATCCATCAAAATCAGGTCGGGCATTAATTCCTGAGCCAGCGCCACCGCTTCTCGACCATCATTTGCTTCGCCCACTACCTTCATATCCGGCTGGGCGTTGAGCATGTGGCTGATTCCCTTGCGAAAAAGGGGATGGTCATCGGTAACCAGTATTTTGATGGTTTCCTGATTTTCCTGATTTGTCATAGTACCGTCCTTTATCAATGAATAATGAGTAATTTGTTAATTATTCATTACTCATTGTTCATTGTTTAATTC
>CAYWSS010000142.1:0-10416 GCA_964460505.1 uncultured Caldilineaceae bacterium
CCAACATCTTCTTGGTCACTCAAGATCAGGTGGATGGTGTCGGCGTGAGAGCCCCGCCCGCCGCCGCCGGCAGGCCCGCCCCCGCCCCCGGTACCCACCTGGGTTTGAATGGCAGAGGTTTCCGGCACTTCGCTGAGAATAATGTTTTCAACCTGGCGGGCTACCCGGTCGGTGGCATCCAGGTTGGTGCCGGCCGGCATCTCGATGGTGATTCGAACCTGGCTGTCATCTTCAACCGGGAAGAATTCGCTGCCAACAAAACCACCGGCCACCAGATAAATTCCGCCGGCCAGCGCCCCCGCCGCAATGAGCACTGCCAAAGTTTGGGTGAGAAAATTCCACAGGAAGAAGCGAATGATCAATTCGTACAGTTTAGCCAGCCCGCGAAAGCCGGCCTCAAAGATGACCAGCAAGCCGTTCCACAGCCACGCTACCGGCTTGAAGATGGTGCTGAACAGCTTACGCAGGCCGGTTGGCTCTTCTTCCGGTTTGCTTTTGTCTTTAAGCCAGTAAGCGGCCAGCATGGGGGTGAGCGTAAACGCAATAAACAGCGAAGCCAGCGCGGCCACGGCAATAGTTACGCCGTAAGAAAAGAAGAACTGACCCACAATGCCGGTCATAAAAGCAACGGGCAGGTAGACCACCACGTCGACCAGGGTGATGGTCAGCGCCGCGGTTCCGATTTCTTTACGGCCGTCCCAGGCGGCCTGCATGGGCGGTTTGCCCATATCCAGGTGACGCTCGATGTTTTCGATAACCACAATTGAGTCGTCCACCAGAATACCGATGACCAGGGTGAGGGCCATCAATGTGAGCTGGTTCAGGCTGAAGCCGAGCATCCACATAACCAGGAAGGTGATGATAATTGACGATGGCACGGCCAGCATCACAATAAACGTGCTGCGAATGGTGTGCAGGAAAACCAGAATGACAATTCCGGTGATGAGAACTGCCAGCATCAAATCTTCCAGTACCGCCGCCACAGAATCACGAATGAACGAGGCGTTGTCGAGCACAAGTTTCAGGCTGGCGCCGGGGGGAATATCCTGGTTTAATTCTTCAACGGCTTTAAAAACATTGTCCACTACCTCTACGGTGTTGGCATCGCTGGCTTTGATTACGGCAATGCTAACCGCGTCGCGCCCGTTGTAGCGTAAAATGCTGTTCCGGTCTTTTTGCCCAAGTTTGGTTTCGGCTACATCGTGCAGGTAAATCTTGCCGGATGTGCCACCGGACGACGGAGAGCCGCCGCCTTGCTGGTCGCCCCCTTTGCCGTCTTTAATCACCAGGTCTTCGATATCATGCAGGCTGGTGAATTCACCCACCGAGCGAACCGGTATTTTCTTGCGCCCTTCTTCAATTGAGCCGCCGGGGAAGGTGAGGTTGTTTTCCTGCAGCTTGCGCTGGAGGTCGTTGAGCGAAATGCCAAACCCGGCCAGCTTGGCCTGATCAACCAGCACCTGCACCTCACGCTCGCGGCCCCCGGCCACACTGACCGAGGCTACCCCGGCCACCGATTGGAGGCGCGTTTTGATGGTTTCTTCGGCCAGATTAAAGAGCGTTTCCTGGCTTTGCGGCCCGTTTAGCGACAAGATGACGACCGGAATGGAGTTGAAGTCAAACTTGCCCACAATCGGCGCTTCGGCATCGGTGGGCAAGTCACCCCGGGCCGCAGATACCTGCCGCTCTACGTCAATGGCGGCGGCGCTGCCGTCGGTGCCTTCTACAAAGGCAACCACAATAGTGCCCACGCCTTCCAGCGCGGTAGCGTTAAGCTCGTCAATGCCGGCGATGGTGGAAATGGAGTCTTCCAACGGTTTCAGAACCAGTTCTTCTACGTCTTCGGGTGATGCGCCGGGGAAAATAACCGTGACGCTGACAAACGGAAAATCGACGGCGGGAAAGCGGTCGAGCAGCAGCCGGTTGTATCCCTGCCAGCCCATAATGAGCAGCGAGATGATAATCATCAGCATGGTCAGCGGCCGTTTAAGGGCTAATCGTGTAAGTTCCATAAATTGCTAATCCTCAGCTAAAAAATGCAGAAGGATGAAGGATGAACGATGAATGAAAAGCATTTAAATTCATCCTTCATCCTTCTGCATTCATCATTTAAGTTTATCCTTCATCCTTTTGCATTGGGTTGTTGGTTACGCTGGCTTTGCTGCCGTCCTGCAAATTGGGTTGGCCGGCAATGACAACCACGTCACCCGGCTCAAGCCCTTGCAAAATTTCGACGCGGGCGTTGTCGTAAAGGCCGGTGGTAACGGGCCGTTCTTCAACGGTGCTGTCATCGTTTACCACAAATACCGATGGCTGCTCACCGTTTTGAACAATGGCTTCACGCGGAGCCAGGATGGTATTTTTGTTTTCCTGCCCCAACACCGAAACATCGGCAAACATACCGCTGCGCAGCATCTCCACGCCGTCGGTGGGCGTGACTTTTACGGAAAAGGTGCGGGAGTCGGGATCGGCTGCCGGAGAGATGCTGCTCACCACGCCGGGGAAATCCTGGCCGGGATATGCGGTAACGCCCATCGCGGCGCTTTGCCCCACTTCAATTTGGCTGATGAGGCTTTCCTGCACGCCAATATTGGCTTCCAGTTCCTGAGAGATGAATCTGGCCACCGGCATCTGTGGGTTAACCCGATCTCCTTTGGTGATGTTTAGCTCTGCCACAATGCCATCGAAGGGAGCCACGATGATTGTTTCTTTCAGTTGCAGTTGGGCCGCTTCAAGGCCGGCTTCGGCCTGTTTAATGGCGGTTTTGGCCGTGGCAAAATCTACCTGGCGGAAGGGTTGTATGGTCAGCGCCATTTGCAGTTCGGCCTGGGCCACCTGGGCCATCAGCGGGGCCAACTGCGAGTCGCTGGGGTTGGTCTGTTTGTTGTAGGCGGCCAGAGCGGTTTCGTAGCCAATAGTGGCCTCTTGCAGGGCGATGGCCTGGGGAGTGGCTCCCACCTCGCCGGCCCACGCAATTTTGTCGTATTCGGCCTGGGCGCGTTTCAGGCCGGCCTGAGCGCGGGCCAGGCTAGAGGCGGCCTGGGTCCGTTCATCATCATCCACGGTGGCAATGTCGTTGAGGCTGGCTTTGGCCAATTCTACGGCGGCCTGCGATACCGCAATTTCTTCCGGGCGGGACCCCAGCTCCATTTTGGCCAAATTCAGCCTGGCGCTGGTTAGCGCGGCTTCTGCCTGCTTGATTTGGGTCTGGTAGGTGTCATCTTCAATAATGGCAAGGGGGTCGCCCGTGGCCACGGCCTCGCCCACCTCTACCAGCACAGACTCGATGCGTCCGGCGGCTCCGGGGATAACATTAACCTCATCCTTTGGTTCCAGACTGCCGGAATATTTGAAAATGAGCGAAATATCGCCGGTTTCAACCAGGGCCACTTCAACCGGCACGCTTTTTTCCTCTTCTGCGGCTTCTTTCAGGGTGGCTGCCTGGGCAACGTTCTCGCTGTCGGCGTTTTCAGCGGCGCTTGAGCCGGTGTTGCATGCCGATAGAAGCAAAAGTACCCCCAACAGGGAAATGAAAAATAGGGCTGAAAGTTTTTTCACTGTGGATTTCCTCCCGATTAGTATGACCTAATCATTAAACAATTTGTGCAGCTAACTTATGCAATTTGGAGCGGTTTGTAAAAGATGTTCCAATTTTTGTAATTCTGCGTCAATATCTGTGCCGGCGGCCAGGTATTGCTTTAAATATGTACGAACAAAGTGGTCAAGAAGTTGCTCAAATGCGGTCAATTGTTCGTTAGATAGCTGGCCGTAGCTGTGCATAGCCTCTTCGTAAAAGAGTGCCTTTATTTCTTCCACTAAATCAAGCCCGGTTTGGGTGGGTTCCGCCAGCACTACCCGTCTGTCGGTTTTGCTGCGGGTGCGTTGCACCAGATTCATTTTTACCAACCGGTTGATAACCCCGGTGGTTGTGGGCGGGTCTTGAAAGGTTATATTGGTTAAATCACTCATCGTGCAGGCTTGTTTGCGGGTGCTGAGCGCGGCCAGCGTAATAAACTGTGGAAACGTTAGCCCAAACTCTTGCAGCCTCTGCACAAACCATCGTTTGTGGATGCGCATAGCCAGCATGGCCGTATTGTGGATACGTTTTATCTGATCTTCTCTATTTAAATTGACGGTTGTGATCATATTTTTACGACAATAGCTTTGCGTTAAAAATATTTAGTGACGCTAATTATATGTTGTGGAAAAATTTTGTCAAAAAATATTTTCCGCAGGCAAATATAGCATAAGTGAAGTATTTGTCAAAGAGGGGGCTTTACCGGGGCAACGGTGTTCTCTGCCGTATGCCGGCGGCGAAACAGGAAAAACGCGCCCCCGGCAATAATCACCAGGCCAACCAGCACGCCGCTAAAATCGCTGATAAAGTCGCTGACGGCCTCAAACTGATTGCCAAAGGCGTAGCCCAGGCTGCCATAAAGTAGCAGCCAGGTTAACTCGCCGGCCAGATCGAATGAGATAAATCGGGCAAAGGGGTAACCGGACGTGCCGGCCACCAGATTGGTGGGCACGGCAATCGGGGTAAAAAGCCAGCGGGTGAGGTAGACGGCAATTCCGCCCCGCCGCTTGAAATTAGTCTCGGCCTGTTGCCAACCCGGCAAATGGCCGTACCGGTTTAATATGGGGCCTCTGGCAAAGCGCCCCATGCCATAACTAATTGTATCCCCCAAAATTGCGCCCAACAGGGCAAAGGCCAGCGCCGAAGGCAGCTCTAATACCCCCTGCCTGACAAAGGCCCCCGCCGCCAGCACCAGTAACGTTCCGGGGGCGGGTAACCCCACTGCTCCCAGCAGCAAGGTGATAAATATTATCGACGCCCCATAAATGAGGACCCAGGACAGGATCGAGGCGGAAAGTTCCGCCAGAGAGAAGGTCATTGCCGGGCCTCGTATTGCTCCAACGCGGATTTGAGATCGTCACCCAGCTTGTGAGGGCCACCTTCATAGCGTACCAAATCGGCCAATTCATCCAACGTTTTGAAAACATTATTGTCTTTGTTGCCAATGCCAATCTGTTTGAGCAGGTACGCTTCCGGCACCCCCGTACTGTTGGAAATGTAACGAAGGGTCATCCAGGGGCGAATATCCGGCAGGCCGGTTGTAACCGGATTGGCCTGATACTCCAGAACTGCGGTTGCCACTTTATCGACAATGGCCGGATAGTCCCCTTGATTCGATCGCCCCAATCGCTGCTCCTGGTTTAAATGTCCCAGAGTGGCGTTACCGTTGCGCCGGCCATAGGGAAGGCCCAGCGCAGCGGATATATATTCTACCGGAACGCCATAAGCCACGCTGACGTACTTGAGGGTCATCCACGGTCGAATGGCCTCCACGCCGGCTGCCCCGCGATCCAGCCCTTGTTCCTGAATATATTGCAACTGTCTGAAAGAACGGATCGACCTGAAGCCAAAAACCAGAACCACAATTAGCCCAATGGTAATCAGGGCGATACCCATAATTTTTCGGTTTGAAATTATCTTGAGTGCGTATTCTTTGAAGGTTTTCATAATAAGCTCATCTGACGAAGTTTTGTGTATATTAAAGCAGAAACACACGTTTCGTCAAGATGATGTATCAGGCTGGCGGGCGAGGTGGCTGTCTTTATCAGGCCACCTCACCCATTAGTGTAGTGCGAAACGGCTCGGGGTTAGGCCTTGTCTTCTTCCTCTTCGGGTGAAGCATCGGGAGCAGCTTCGTCATCGCCTGCCGGAGATTCATCGGCAACTTTGGGCGTCAGGTCAGCCGCTTCTGGCTCTTCGGTATCATCAACCTCCGGTTCAGCAATATCTGCTTCCGTAGCTTCATTGGTCGGCAGCGGGCTTACCGGCGCTGACGGTGATGCCATTACTGTGGAGGGTCGCCGGCGCTGGAACATTACCACTCCGAGTACTGCCAGTCCGGCCAATACTGCCAGATTGACCAGGCATCCCAGAACGAGCAAGGGGCTGAATCGAGGCCCGGAAAATTGACCGGGACGCTGCCCCGGAGCAAAGCCCCGATCAAATCCCTGTCCCGGATGGAAACCCCGATCAAATCCCCGGTCCGGGCGGAATCCGCGATCAAAGTTGCCGCGGCCAGGCAACTCAACCACGCCACGGTCGGGAATGCCGTCGCCGTCGTCATCAAGCAGTTGAACTTCCAGTTGGGGAGTTCGGGACGAGAAATCTGCTCCGTATCGCCCCTGCCGGTCAGGATGACCCGCCCGGTTGAAATCCCCTGGCCTTTGCATTGTTACTGCGGCGCGATTCATAGCCATAAAACTCCAGGCCCGAATCATGGCCAGACCGGTTATTCCCACAAATAAAATGGCCAGAACGCCGGCCGCAACTCCAATTCCAATGATCCATCTTTTTGACATTTTTCAAGCTCCTGTAGGGCAAATGACTTTATTTTCTACTATACAGGATGATCGTGCAGTTCCTGTGCAGAAATACGGTAGAAAATCTGCACTTTCCAACTGCCCCAAGATGCCCAACAATGCCCAAAAATATTCCTTTGGAAACCGCGCATCCTCTCAATTTTTCAGGAGGCCGGCCACAGCTGTCCCCAAGTTACTATAGTGCCCTTTGGGTATTGAGGAGATATGAAGACGTTGCATAAAATAAAAAACGGCCCGGATATGCTCCGGGCCGTTTTGTCGTAAACCGTAAAACTTACGTTGCCATTCGCTGCGAGCCGTATCTGCCCTGAGTCAGAAACCGGAAAATACGGGAAATATCGTTGGCGGTGATCAACCCCCTGAAATGAAGGCCGTCGTACACAGCCACCACCTGGCTGGAGGCGGCGGATAGTTTGTCCTGCGCTTCCAGCAGAGAGGCATCCAGCCCAATTTTGGGGATGCTCTGCGCTTGTTTCATAATTTCTGTAATGCGTTTGTGCCAGAACCCCTGCTGCATGGCCTGCGCCACGCCGGCGCTGGTGGCCACCCCTAAAAACTGACCACTTTCCGGCTCCATTACTACCGCAAAGATGGGATGCGGGTTGCTTAACATCATCGACGCCGCCTGCCCCACGGTGGCGTACGGCGACAACGCGACGTGGTTATCTCTTAAAGCATGAATGGCTTTTACCTTGCGCAGCTTGCTTCTAACTGCCACCGCCTGCCCCTCCTGCCCCCCGGCTAAAAAGATAAAAATTGCGATCAGCGCCAGGAAGAATTGCCCGGTAAAAAAGCCGAACAGCCCCAACCCCACGGCCAGTACGCGGCCAATTTGAACCGCTATTTTTGTGGCTTTATAATAATCGGTAAAAAAGCCCAGAAATGCCCGAAACACCCGGCCTCCGTCCAGCGGAAAGGCCGGGATCATGTTAAACACCACCAACGAAATGTTGGCGATGAGCAAGAACGATAGTAAGCCTGTCAGCCCGGGGGCGGTCAGCGCTCCAAATGTAAGCGGCGTCGATTGTGAGACTACCAGCGCGGTGACAACCGGCAGTAAAATAACGGCCAAAATTATGTTGACCAGCGGCCCGGCGATGGCCACTACCAGTTCCCGGAGGGGGCGTTCGGGCATGCGTTCCAGCCGGGCCACCCCGCCGATGGGCAGCAGGGTGATGTCCCGGACGCCGATGCCAAAGTACATAGCGGCCAGACTGTGCCCCAGTTCATGCAGCAGCACCAGCGTAAACAGCGACAGCGTCACCAAAATTCCGTACAAGGGGCCGGCAGCACCCCCATAATTCAGGGCGCCCCACACCAAAATCAATAGAAAAGTAAAATGAACCTTAACATCAATTCCAAATAGTTTTCCAACTTTAATCGACCAGCTCATCAATGTCTCCGTTTCTTGTTTGCGTGTAGTCAATGGCTGTTGTGCTGGACAAAATCAAAAGTAGTATAACATATATTTTATTAGAAGGATTATAGAATTAGATTAATCTCAGGTGAGAGTGCGCATTACAAAAAAATATTCAATAAACCCACATCCTTGCCGAAATAGTAAGTACGGTAAAAGTTGACAATATTTTAGAAACGCACAACATGTGCTCAACTCACCTCTGTTGCAGGAAATAATTTATGTTCAAACGCTGGCAAACGCTTCCCTCTATCTCGGTAGGTTCACTTTTAAATAATCGATACCGCTTGTTAAAACAACTGGGCGAAGGCGGTGCAGGCGTTGTTTACAAAGCCGAAGATGAACAGCTAAAACGTGACGTGGCCATAAAAGTTTTAACCGGCGACGGTAACATGTCCGGCGAGAAACTGGCCCGTTTTCGGGGCGAGGCTCGGTCTGTGGCCCGGCTCAACCACCCCAACATCATCACCCTGTACGATTATGCCGAGGAGCAAGGCCGGCCCTACCTTGTCATCGAGTATATCCCCGGTCAGGATTTGTGGGAACTGGATAACGGTTACGCCCCAAACTTAATGCCTTTTGAAGAATCTGTACCGATTGTAGATGATATTCTGGCCGCTCTGGAATATTCCCACGCACATCAGGTTATTCATCGTGACCTCAAGCCGGAAAATGTAATGATTACCCCCAATAAGCAGGTGAAGGTGATGGATTTTGGCCTGGCCCGAATAGAAGGCCAATCCCGCTTAACCCAGGATGGATTGGTGGCCGGCACAGCCACCTACCTGGCTCCGGAACTGGCCATAGGCGAAACGGGCGACCATCGCGTAGATTTGTATGCCGTCGGGGTGATCCTGTACGAGCTTTTAACCGGCCGCCGCCCCTTTTCCGGCGACGACCCGCTGACCGTTATATCGCAGCATATTCACGCGCCGGTGGTGCCACCGCAGCATTACAACCCGGCCATTCCCGGCGATTTGCAAAATGTTATCCTGAAATTGCTGGCAAAATCTCCGGACAACCGGTACAGCAATGCCGCCGAGGTTCGAAAGGAATTGGCCCCGATTCTGCTGAATTTAAAATCAGACATTGGCGGCGAACCGGTGGGCATTACCCAGGCAGAGCTTGCGCCGGCAGACACCGACGCCTCTCCCGAAGCCTTGCTGAATCGCATCGATCGGGGCAAGATGTTTGGCCGCGAGAAAGAGTTGGATGAACTCAAACGCCGCTGGGATCAGGTCAGGTTGGGCGAATTTGACGTAGAACCCCTGCTGCTTATCTCCGGCGAGGCGGGCATTGGCAAAACGCGCCTGCTGCGCGAACTGGAAGTTTACACCGGCCTGCGCGATGGATACCTGTTACGGGGAGTCGCTCGTGAACGGGATGCGGGCACGCCCTACGCTATTGTTACGACTGTTCTGCGGGATTATGTCAACGAGCAATCGCCGGAGGTGCTTAAAAAACAGATGCCCGGTTCCATTGCCGGCGAGGTTGTAAAGCTGGCGCCGCAACTCAATGAAAAACTGGGTTATATTCAACCCAATCCCCCGCTGGAGCCGGCCGCCGAGCGCGCCCGCTTGCTTGATCAAATTGCCAATTTCTTACTCAACATGGCCTACGAGCAGCCCACGTTACTCCTGCTTGATGATCTTCATTTTGCCGATCCCGGCAGTCTGGATATTTTGGGCATGGTCCTGCGCCAATCTCGAGGGACATCGTTGATGATGGCCGGGGCGTATCGAAATGTAGCCCTGAGTTATACCAACCCGGTTAACCGGCTCATTACATCGCTGGGCTTCGCCGGGTTAACCCATCACCTGCCCTTGCGGCGGCTTACGCGCAAGGTGGTTCAGCAAATGCTGGAGACGTTGTTGGGCAGCGCAGTCAGCAGAAAATTCATCACCTCAATTTATCAGGCCACCGAAGGGAACCCGCTGTTTATTGAGGAAACAATTAAAAGCCTGGCGGTTGACGGGCAAATCAGGCTGAGTGAAGGGCGTTGGGAACAGCAAAATACCACGCTGATTCACGTGCCCGGCAGCATAAAAGCGGTGTTGGGCAAGCGCCTGAATTTTGTTAACAAAGCCACCCTGGAATTGCTGCAACTGGCCGCCATTATTGGCCGCAGCTTCTCGCTGGCGCTGCTGCTGGAAGCCAGCCCCTCGGATGACGATGAAATTCAGTGGGCCATTGAAGAGGCCCTGGCGGCGCAGCTAATCGAAGTGGTGAAAATAGTTGATGAACCGGTTAACACCACCGCCACGGAAATTGTAATCTATTACCAATTTCAACACGCGCTCATTCGTGAAACCCTGTACGAAGAGTTGCGCCCGCTGCGCCGGCGCCAACTCCACCGGCGGGTGGCAGAAGCCATAGAAAAACGGGCCGCAAGGAAGCTCATCAGTAAACCGGCGGCGCTGGCCCACCCCCTCTATAAAGGGCCTATGGCACAAAACACGGCGCGCTCTCGTCGCGCGCGTTGTTGACCTCGGGGGTCGCGATTCTGACGGCGGCGCTCAAGCAGGAGTTCCTCGAGCTGCTGCCCGACCTGCGGATTCTGGACGCCCTGGGCTCGTCGGAGAGCGGAAACCAGGCGTCGCAGT
>CAYWSS010000143.1:0-10413 GCA_964460505.1 uncultured Caldilineaceae bacterium
TCGGTCGTCTAACGCCACTCCGCTATCGCTTCGAGGCTGACTACGAGCGAGTAATTTCTCCTCTGTAAATACCCCTCACCCCCCAACCCCCTCTCCCAAATTGGGAGAGGGGGGGTCGCGTCTGCGACGGGGGTGAGGGCAATTTTCATTCTTGGTGATGTTCCGCCGGGATGAGGCAAGAGCGATAGTTGCCCAATCAACTGCCCAAACCTGCCTGCCCTACAGAACCCTACAATCTCTTATATTCAACCGTTTCAAAACAGCGTTTCAATCACCGCGATCATGTCACGTACTTCTACCGCCGAGTGCTGCTCACTGGTCACGACCTGGATTTGTTCCTGCTGCGGGTTTACACGGATGACTTTTGCCTCCGGCAGTGTAAGCAGCAATTGGCTCAGTGGGCAGAACCGGGCGACTTCAGAATCGGTAATATCCAGAATAACGATGGCCGGCCGAGCAGTGATAATTTGAGCCATTGCCTCAGACTGCCGGGGGTTCACAATATTTAGCGTAATTTGCCGAAAATGTTGATATAACCGGCTGGCGATACCCTCGGCAAAAAGCAAATGACTTGACAAAATAACAATACGTATCTGCACAATACATATCTCAACGGCTCAATAATAGATTTGTTCCCTGATAAGATTACCTCGTTTTTAGGACACAAATCTACAACACAGATTTCATAGATTATTTTAAAAGCAAAGAAGAAAATCTGTGGTTATCTGTACCGCAGGTCTGTGTCCATAAAAAGTAAAGATTATGGCTGTTGGCAAATAGAATGATTTATTCTGGTGAGATTAAAATTAGGGGGAAGGATTCTTGATTTTAATTAAACACTAAAAAGGCGCACCAAACAATACCCTTTAGGTTAAGTTTGGGCGTAAGCATGGGTAGGAAAAGGGAAAATTCTACCTACCTGAATAGGTAGGCAATGCAGGGATAAACTCCCGTCACCCTGCTGGATTTAGAAACCCGAAAAGATTGCGGCCGTAATTCCGCCGGCAGTTGCCCGGCGGCCAAAACACATTCTTCATTCATTTCATCCGGGTGGGTCAGAGGCAGGTTCAAGAATCCCGGTGCGGATAGCGTGGGTAACAGCTTCAGTCCGGTTCTGGGCGTTTAGTTTTTGCATAATGTTTTTTAGATGATATTTAACGGTGTTTTCACTAACCGCCAGGGTTTGAGCAATGGCCTTGTTCGGCAGGCCATCGGCCACCAGGCGAAGCAGTTCAATTTCCCGTTCAGTCAGGCTTTGCGCCGCTTCAGTTTGGGGAGATATGGGTTCCGTTAACTCTCTCATCAGGCGGGCTATGGTCTGCCGGGTCATGGCTGCCTCACCTCGCTGAAGGCCCTCCAGCATCGAAAGAAACTGGCTGGCATTCAAATCCTTAAGCAGGTAGCCTTGCGCCCCGGATTTGACCGCCTCAAGCAGGTTGGAGTCCTCTTTAGAGACCGTCAGCATAACTACCTGAGTTTCCGGCACATTTTCTTTGATCAGATGCAAAGCCTCCAGGCCGTTCATTCGCGGCATATCAATATCCAGCAGTACCACGTCGGGCCGCAGACGTAAAACCGCTTCGACAGCGGCCTGTCCGTCACCTGCTTGCCCAACTACATCAAAGCCGGCTGCCTCCAGCAGGCTGATAATACCATCACGAAATAGTGAATGATCGTCGGCTACTAAAAAACGCATTGAGGTATCCTCCTATTAACGGGACATTTGAAGATTAGTTGGAGATGAAGTGTCTGGGGTTTTTCCAGCTCCTTGAGTTTCTGCAAATTTCTTGTTGCGGCATATTCTTTACTCATTTGGCCGATAGATCACCGAGAGGCAGGCGCACAATGATCCAGGTTCCTGATTCTGGTTTGGTGTGCAATTGATATTCTGCCCTGATTGTTTCGGCTCGTTCGCGCATAGTACTCAATCCAAAATGCGCTCCGGGGGCAGTTTGCACACAATCCAGATCAAACCCCCGACCGTTGTCGCTAACCGTTAACACAAGTTTTTCATCTTCTATCTGCAGGCTCACGCAAGCTGTTGTGGCAAAAGCGTGCTTCCGCACATTGGTCAACGCCTCCTGAACTATGCGCGATAATTGTAATGTGGTCTCGGATGAGAGTAAAATATCGTCAACTGCCGGAGCAAAGGTCAGCTCAACGGAAAGGTCATTGAGCCGGCTAAATTGCGAGATAATATTTTTGAGGGCAGGAATTAAACCGGCATCAGCTTGCCCGGATGATTTTAAGTTAAGGATAGCCTCTCGAACCTCGACAAATAACCCACGGGCTGCTTCTTCAAGCTGAAGCAAAGCTTTGTCAGCCGCCTCCATTTGATTATTTTTGAGCATCAGCCGCACGGCCATAGCCTTGGTATTAACATACCCAAGCAGTTGGGCTAACCCATCGTGCAATTCGCGGGCAATACGGCCGCGCTCTCTGGCCATGGCCTGCTGCTGTAACTTTCTGCTTTCTTCTCTTTCCCGGGTACGGTGTTGAAGATCATCCGCCATAGAATTAAAGGCGGTGGCCAGTTTACCAAGTTCGTCAGAGGGGGTAGAGGGCACGGGCAGGCGGGCATTAAGATTACCGGCGGCAAACTCATTAAGGACAGGGCGAAATGCCTCTACTCGCCGAACCACCAGCCAATGAATTAACAGGTACAACCCCAGAGTCACCAGCAGCATCCCTATAACCGAAGCAGTCAGATCGACGCGCAGGTTATAAAGAAGATGCTCTTCAAAGTTGACAGCCGGTACATCAACCAGCAACATTCCCAGATGATCGTCATCATCCTCGTGGCACCCCACACAATCTGAGTCGTTGGCCAGGGGCATAGCAATGCGTAACAAGCCGTTAGAGGACAAAAGCCTTACCGTTTGAGGGCGGACTTCGGCCGGAAACCGGTGACATTCTACGCATCCGAGATCATCACTTTCCCGGATCATCCCCACTTCTGTGTTGCGGCTGTCTGCTTTAACGCGGCCGGCCAGGTCAACCACTTCTACCTGATGGATAACCTCTATTCCTCCCATTTCGTTTAAGGCCTGGGCGATGATCGCGTGGTCGTTAATGCGCATAACATAACGCACGCTGCCCAGCAGCACCTCGCCATACTGTAACGCCGTCAGTTGCGTTTGTTCTTCCAGTAATTGACGCTCAACCTGGTAACGCAGTAAAGACAGCGCAGAAAGTATCAGCAGAATGGGCAGGGCCACCCCCAGAGCAACCCTAACCCGCAAGCTCATTGCTCCGATGCGGTTGAACCGAAACGGTGCCTCGGGTTTGAATTCGGTATCGACTCTATGTTTATGAGATTTTGCAGCTTCTTGACTCAATGTTTTCATTCCAGTTTAGTCAGAAAATCTTGAATGGATGCCGTCACTTTGTGTGTAAACTCTTCCAAATCGTCATCAGAATGGGCCAGGTCGTCTGTCTGTTGGGCCAGGGCCACTTTTGCCAATTCACGATCAGAAATATGGCGGGCGGTTTCAATGATACCCTGAAACGTGCCGTCCGGCCCAAATAACGGCGAGGCGGTGATTTCTACAAATCGCTCGTCTCCATCGGCGTAATAATGTTTGTGAATTACTGAAATCGGCTGCCTTAACTCGCGCACACGTATCATTGGGCAAGGATGTTCACTCCCCTTGCAAGGCGCTTCATCCTGGTGAGAGATTTGATAGCAAAACGCGGGTTCCGGCACATTGGAAACCCCGGCAGAAAATTTACGAGCAGCCCTGTTCATCAATTTAACCTGGTAATCGGCATCGATAACCATGGCTGGTTGAGCAATGCTTTCGATGATGGCTTGCTGCACCACGCGCGCTTCCTCTAACGCTTTTTGAACTTGCCTGCGCCGGACAAGATTATGAAAAATAGTCTGGATAGCCGGTTTGCCTTTGTAAATAAATGGAGCAGCCACAACCTCCGCCTCAAAGTGTAATCCGTCAACCCTGATAAATCTTTGTTCCATTACCGGCATTTGCACGCCCTGGTCTCTCATCTGTCGATATTGCTCTTTAAGCAACTCTCGATCCTCCGGGAGCACAAAATTCCATATCGATTTTCCAATAAGGTCCGCCGAATTTTTTGCCCCAAAAAGGATTGTGCCGGCCTTGTTCATAAAAATAAATTTATCGTCGCACTGTACGGCAATGGCATCGGGAGAAAGTTTTACCAAGCGGCGATAACGGCTTTCTGTTTCCTGTAATTCCTCAACTGTGTCCTCAACCTCTTGTTTAAGATGCTTACTGGTGCGGTAGGATAAAGCTAAAGCGTAGGCTGACCCAAGCAGGACAATCAGAATACTTAAGCCTACGACAAACAGTTGATTGAGATAGACAGACCAGATCAGTTGTTGCGCATCTCCTTCAGGTGCCCACACCCCAATAGCCAACAAATCGGTGCCCAAACGGATGGGCGCATATGCTATTAGATTCTGTTCTGTGGTGTGGCCGGTGTGCTGGCCGGTAGTGTCTTTAAATTGGTAGTAAGAATATTGGGCCATTCCGGTACCACCGGCGGCCATTGTTTCTAAAACCCGCTGAAAGCCCGGGAAACCTTTGCCTGCTTCCCACAAGTTTTCTCCAAAGAGTAATCGGTCAGGCGACCACAGGACGCTATATTCATCATCAATAAAAAAAGCGTGCCCCCGTTTAGAAGCCCGGACAGGTGCCACAAATCTCTGGGTGACGGTATCCAACTTAAGGGTAGCCAGGACCACGCCTGCAAATTGGCCTGATGGAACGGAATGGTTTTCACCGGCAACCGTCTCGAACATAGGAACAGCCAGCAGCACCCCCTTTTGCCCGGCCTCAACACCCTTAAATTCGATGAACTCGATGACGTAATTTCCACTTGACGTCATCTCCCGCGCCTCTTGATAGTACTTTCGCCATGAAAAATCAACCCCCTCAAGTTGATGCGCCACGGCGTTGTATATTACCACGCCATTTGCATCTAATACGGCAATGTCGTTTACGCCCCACGGCTCCAGTTCGTAGAGCATATCTTGTATTTCTTGCCGGGTTGAAGTTTCGTCAAACTGCTGAACGGTGGGGTGCCGGGCCAAATCACGCATATTACTGGCCAGGATTTCAAAATATAACCCAATTCCATGAGCAGCCTCCCTGGCCAGGACAAGCTGCCGTTGATTAAATTCGTCAAAGCTGGCCTTTTGAGTGGCTTTAAAGGATTGGTAGCCCAAAACTAAAACAGCGGCCACCAGCAAGAATGCTGTCAGGATAATTATCCACGGCCGCTTTAGATATTTCTTCATATTGTATACCCTGCTTCTGCTCACATTTGGTTGGGGAGAGCGCTTGAACCCGGTGTTATTTGTATAAGTTGGATTGAGATAAATTTACTCATCAATCTCTTTGTGAAACATTCTACAACTCACGTCTACCTTAGTATAACACATACAAAGTATTTGTGGCAGTGCATAATGTCATATGATTAATATGATATTCCTCACTATTTTTAGGGACTCAACTCAGATTGGGGGGTAATCCTTATAGTATCACCCTGCAATATTTGCGTTGCGCTTGCGGCGAGAATCATTTGTTAATTATTCATTATTCATTGTTAATTTGCGGCTTGCCGCGCTATGACTCTATCCATAAATTGGAGTGCAGGCCTCAGCCTGCGCGGCATTCGTAGCACTCGTAGCACCAGAAAACATGAGGTTGCTTCCCCGGCTCGCAATACCGCTTGTCATTATCTGAAACCGGTTATCTTCGGCCCCCCCCTTTTATCGATATCTATGCTATGATAGAAAGCAACAAGCAGCCCGTTCATCTTTCTAAAACTTTAGCATGCCGATGAATGGCCCGGAGATTGCGGGTAACACCATGTCAACGCCTCCTGAATTTAGGCCTCGCCGAGCAGTGCCGGCAGGCATCATCATACTGGCGACGCTGGTTACGTTTGCCCTGGCGGCGTACACGCGCCAAATTTCGGGTTACCCGCCCTTATCGTTGAACGACCTGATAAAATCCGAATCCGGGGCTTACGAGTTTGGCGTTGTCTTTCAGGAACTGATTATTCCCCTGGCCCTCATCTATCTTCTCAGTAACACCGGGGCCTTTCGCCGCATTGTGAGCAGCGAAACCAAGCCGGGTGATGGTTTTAAGCTCTTTGCTATGCTGACAATGGTTCAAGTTCTGTCCCTGGGCTATACCCTGCTTACCGACGAACTGACCACATTTGGAGTGCTGGTGGTCATGGCAAGTGGGCTGCTGGGCGGTTGGCGCATGGGCCTGGGTTTGGGCCTGGTTACCATGTTGCTAATCGGCACGCAGGAATTTTTCTACTATCCCGATGAGGAAATTCTGCGGGCCTATCAAACAGGGGGGCTGCCGGGTATTTTTGATCCGGCGCTGTTGAACGACCTGTTTTTTTGGTACTACCTGGCCGATCTGAGCGCATCGTCGGCCATCTGGGCGGGGCTTGTGGCGGGCTTTGGAGCAAACCTGTTGGGAGAACGTCGCTTCAACCCCCTGATTGCGCTGGGGTTGGGCACGGGCATCAGTCTGGGCGTTTTCTGTTTTACGCTAATTTCCTGGGAAGAGTCAACATTCTTGACCCCATTTCTCGTACCTATGGTTGTAGTGTCGGGCTTAGCCATGGCGGCAATTGCGTTAATTGCGCGCAACGTACAGGCCCAAACGGCTCAACGTAAAGCGGAAGCCGCCGAGCTGGCCCTCACCCAGGCCGAACTACGCGCTCTCCGCGCCCAAATCAACCCTCACTTCCTGTTCAACGCGCTCAACACCATCCGGTATTTTGTACGAACCGATGCCGGGGCGGCTCGTGGCCTGCTACTGGACCTGTCCGAGGTCTTCCAGCGCGCCCTCCGGTCTGGAGAGTTTATCCCGCTGCGAGACGAATTGAGTTACGTTGAATCTTATCTGGCTCTGGAAAAAGCTCGCCTCGACAAACGGCTGCAAGTGATTTGGTTTATCCAGACCGATTCAGGAACACACGATACCCCTCCGGTGGACAACGAATCCCCTTTGTTGGATTACCCGGTGCCCACGCTCATTTTGCAACCTATTGTGGAAAATGCTGTCATTCATGGAGTTGCCAGAAAACGGGGGGGAGGAAGCGTCACTATTACGGTTCAACAGGTGGAACACAATCTTTTGCTCCAGGTGGAAGATGACGGCCCCGGCATGGATACCGCTCGACTGGCCGAGATCCTAAATCTTGAACAAGAGAGCAAATCTATTGGCCTGCGAAATGTAGACCAACGATTGCAAACGCTGTACGGCGCGAAGCACCGGCTGGTTGTGACTGGCGAGATTGGGCAAGGCACATGTATTCAAATCAAAATTCCTATAAATGAGAAAGAAGGGGATTAAACTTATGCACATTCTCATTGCCGATGATGAAATGCCGGCGCGGAGCGAACTGCGCTACATTCTGGAATCGTTAACCCCGGAAGCTGCCTTTTACGAAGCCGCCGACGGTGAAGAAACCCTGGCCCTGATCGAAAATGAGCCAATCGAAGTCGTCTTTCTCGACATCAATATGCCCGGTCTGGACGGCCTGGCCGTGGCGGCCACAATTATGGATGGGCCGGAGCCACCCCTGATTGTTTTTGCCACAGCTTACGATGAACACGCCCTCCGCGCTTTTGAACTGGCCGCGCTTGATTACCTGGTCAAACCATTCAACGAGCGGCGACTGGCGCAGACGGTGGATCGCCTTCGCCGGCTGCTGGCCGAATACGATGTCTTGGTCAAAAAACAAACAGCCGTGCGAAACTACTTGCAGCAGGCTGTCCCGGCCGGTAATCTGACCAGGCTGTGGGGCGAGCGCGAAAACAAAAATAGAATGTTGGTTGGCTACCGGGATATTCTCTGGATAGCAGCCGAAGCCAAAAAGGTTTATATGCAAACCACCACCGGCGACAAATTACTGGCGCGCTACACCCTTAAAGAGCTTGAACCCCGTTTGACTCCCCACAATTTTGCTCGCGTCCACAAAGCTTATTTGGTCAACCTGAACCACATTGCCGAGGTTTCGCCCTGGTTTTCCGGGGGGTATGTCATCCGTATAGCTAACCAATCACAGACAGAAATTCCTATGTCACGCCGCTATGCGGCCCAGTTAAAAAGAATAACCGGCTGGCGCTAAAATAGGGCTGGGTATTAAGTTTTACAGTGGATGCTGGCGACGGTCAGAGCAGTAATGGTGATTACAGGCTAAACGGCACCATCGGCCAGCCGGATGCGGGGGTGCTTGATGAACGGCGGCGGCTACGCTCTGACTGGAGGTTTTTGAAGCGCGGGTGGGTCGACAGGTGGGGGCGGGACTAACTCTGTTTACCTGCCGATTGTACTGAAAAGAAGTTAGGCTGTACTCATTGAATGTGCCAAACCACTTATCGCTCCATATGACCACTTGTCTGTTAAATCCTTTATCTTTCACTATCTGTGCTACTATCAGATTAATTCTTTGATGAATGTCATCTGCAATGATGAGGGGGTATAAAAAATGAGAATAAGCAATATAGCTCAACAAAAGTTTTGGCTGAAAATTCTTCTTGTTAGTTTATCACTAACCCTACTTTTGATAAATGGCTGGAGGATATCAGAGCAAGTTTCAGCGGCGGGGATTACCTATTATGTATCGTCAAGTGGCAATGATACCACCGGTGATGGGTCAATAGGCAACCCCTGGAAAACCATCCAAAAAGCGGCCAACACCCTGACTGCCGGCGACACGGTTTACATCCGGGCGGGAACTTACCCGGAGCAGGTCATTCCACTGAATTCAGGCAGTGCCGGCAATTACATTACCTACGCTGCCTATCCCGGCGAGACGGTTACGGTTGATGGGTCTAGCGCTTTGTCGTCAGATGGTATTGGGTTATTTCACCTGGAGGACAAAAGTTACATCAAGATTTCGGGGCTGAGAATAATCAACGCTGGTCCATACCAAAATAATGCCGGATTTATGGTGGATAATTCGGACCACATCATCATCGAGAAAAACTACACCCACAACACCGTTTCTTCCGGCATTGGGGTTTGGGGTGGCAATAACATCATCATCGATGGTAATGAGGTTGTCTTGGCTTGTAACGACGGCGAACAAGAAGATATTACTGTGGCCGGCACAGACACATTCGAAATCAAGAATAACCATGTTCATGATGGCGGTCTCGGCACAAATGGGGGAGAAGGTATAGATGCCAAGGATGGTTCCAGGAACGGAAAAATTTATGGCAACCACGTTCACCACCTGAACCGGTTGGGAATTTATATAGACGCCTGGGACAAGCATACCTACAATATCGAGGTTTATCAGAACATTGTTCATGACATCGACAACAATGATGGCTTTACCGTGGCCTCCGAAATGGGCGGCCTGCTGGAAAATATTAAATTCTACAACAATATCGCTTATAATAATGGAGTGGCCGGTTTTAATTTCAGTCGCAACGGCCCATCCTCATCCCGTCCGATGAAGGATATTACCGTCATCAACAACACGTTTTACAACAACGGCGTCAGTGGTTGGGGCGGCGGCATTGTGCTGGATAATCCCGATATCCAGAACGTCGTCATCAGAAACAACATTGTCAGCCAAAACGCGACATTTCAAATTGATTTGGAAGCAGACGTACCCACCAATCAATTAACTATTGATTACAACCTGATTGAGGGGTATCGGGGATATGTTGACGAGACTCGCGGCAGCAACTATCTGGAAGCGGACCCTAAGTTTGTAAATCCCGGGGTAGATTTCCATTTGCAAAGTAACTCGCCGGCCATAGACGCGGGTTCCGCTACGGATGCCCCGGGTGATGACTATGAAGGCAATGCTCGTCCTCAAGATGGTGACGGCAACGGGTTAACTGTTTTTGACATCGGGGCGTATGAAGTGACCCCCATGACTCCCAACCTGGGCCTGACCTGTAACACGGACCCGCATCCTGTTCAGGCCACCACCCCGGCTATTACCTACACCATCACCCTGCAAAATAATGGCGCGACAGCCGCTACCGGGGTCGCCATCACCAGCACCCTTCCCAATAGCACTACTTATACCTCCGGTGGCACTCCCGCCGGCGCCAATGTTGTCTGGACCGGTCTGACGGTGACCGGGAACTCGTCGATAAGCGTCTCCTTTCAGGTTTCGGTTACCCCGCCCATTACCGATGGCGACAAGCTGATAAACGCTATTTCGGCCAGTTCTGTCGAGGGTATCACTGCTTCCATCTCTGCCAACTCTGTTACTGTGGGTTTACAGTCAATTTACTTGCCCGTTATTTTTAGAGTATCATCTCAATAACCTGGGGAGTAATCGTTCACCCCCGGCCAGTGTAACCGTTCACCCCCCTACCAGAATTATATCATTCCCGCATGCTTTTAGCGGGAATCTATGCGTGCAGTCTGT